>NZ_JANSHJ010000006.1:103900-106018 GCF_047502615.1 Synechococcus sp. W60.3
TCAGGATTTCCAGCTTCAAGCCGCTAGAGGAATAGGTGGCTTCCCTGAGAACCTGTGTGGTGAGGTCGAGGGTGAGGGCTTGGCACCGAGGGCAGTAAAGGTGTCGGGAGAGCGTGCCTTCGCGCACAACCACAGCTATTCCTTGACAGGTAGGACAAAACCAGCCGTAGTAGCGAGCTCTGCCGCGGCTCCTGGCCAGGCGATGCTCTTGGGGAAGGTACTTATCCAGAAGCTGGGGCTGGATGAGTCGCATGGGTCGACCACAGGCTTGACAGACCACTGGCTGAAAAGGGATCCCACGCTTCCGGCCCAAGGTGCCGTCAGTGGCCATAGCAGCCACAACCGGCAGAGCGAACCCCAGCCAGTTGCCGCTGGACAATCCTAGGAACACGCCAAGGCAGAGGGATCCCGAATAGAGGAAGAGACGAATGGGGTCGCTCTGAACCGAAGAGAGCACAGCACCTGTTCCTTGATCTCTGCGTGTCAGGGAGAGGACTTGTCTTCCCCCTCGCTCAGCCCTTAGAGAGACGGGCATGCGAGAGCGCTGCCACCCCAGTCCCAAAATGATGATCCCCAGCAGCAGCAGGATCCCTTCCACCAGGGAAGAATCAATGCCCTGGGCCACTGCCCCAGAAGAAGTTGCAATCGTTGAGGTGGTAATTCCAGAAGCTGCCGCAGGAACATTGGCAACGGGCTGGCCCTGCAACACCGAGGTCAACTGCCGCACCCCCGCCAGAGTGCCGCCATCAAAATCCCCATTGCGAAACCGAGGCAGGATCTGCTGGTCGATAATCTGCTGGACTCGGCTGTCGGGGAGGATAGCGACCAGGCCCCTGCCCGTTTCGATTTCCACCCGCCGATCCCCTACCGAGATGAGAAACAAAACCCCGTTGTTTTGGTCTGCCTTGCCGATCCCCCAGTAGTTAAATAGCTGCGTGGTGAAGTCTTTTGGTGTTGCATATCCCTGAGTATTCGGCACGGTAACCACTGCCATCTCGGCACTGGTGCGCTGCTCAAGCTGAGTGATAAGACGGTTGAGCTCGTTTTCGGTGCTGCTGCTGAGGATGTTGGCGGTATCGGAAACCCACCCTCCATACTGACGGCGGGGGTTGGGCACTTGTTCAAGGGTAATGGCCCAAGCGGGCTGCGGCAGCAGGGATACAACTAGCAAAACTGCCGCCCAAACTTTCGGCATGGCTTACCTGGCTGAGCGCTGCCTAGGTTCTAGCACAGCTGTCTCGGCTAGACTGGCAGTCCTTTTCCCAGGGAGAGAGGGGAGTTGGGGAACGGTTGAGACAAGCCGCTTCTTGTTGCTAGTAATTGTTAACAGCAACCGGCCCTCAGTCCGGCCAAGGGAGCCAGGCTTCTTCTTGCCATTCCACTTCAAAGCACTCCCGGGCGGCCTGGAGAAAATGTTCGATCAAAGCAGGGATCCCTGGCGCCGTGGGGCAAATGTCGTAGATACCAATCACCTGCGAGCCGGGCAGATACCGTTCCCACAGCTCTAGATTGGGTTGCAATAGGAGGGATCCCTGTTGCAGGATCCCCCAAGGTTGCCACAGTTGGGCGTTGCCCATCAGCTTTTTGCCCTGCCAGCTCAAGTCAGCACGGGTACGGGAGGCAAAGCAACTGGTCTTGTTGCGGTAGCCGGGATCCCGGTGGCTTCGGCCGTGAGCAAAAGCGGGCTCATCTATGGCAATGCCCAGCTCCGCCAACCCCTGCACCCAAAAGCGGCAACAGAAGTCGTACACCCAGGCCCGCTGCAAACTGGGCAACCTGGCTTGCAAGTAAGAAAGGGGCAACACCAAGCTGTAGGTCAGCTCTGCTGCATCCTCAGCCGCCTGATGGAGCACCGCCCTTCCCCCCGTGGGTCGGCGCACAATCGGGATCCCTGGCAGGGGATCTGGCCAAACCTGGTGCCGTCCCAGCGAGAGGGTAAGCTGATCCCAGCCATAAAAGCGCAGGCAGGGGTGAGGGTCATGGCGCAGCCGCTGCAGAAGCCAGGCATCCTGCTCCATTTGCCGGGCCCCAGAGGCCACGCGGTAGGGGAGCCAGTATCCCTGGGATCCCATCCTGGCAAAGCCAGACCTTAAACTTTGGGGAACTCCGCCTGGAGGG
>NZ_JANSHJ010000041.1:0-14463 GCF_047502615.1 Synechococcus sp. W60.3
GGACAAAACTACACCCAGTTTTTGGGGGCGGGAGTCATCGTGTTTACGGCTTTTGGTGGAGCCTTGAATGCCGGAGTGCCGGTGATTTTCGACCGAGAATTTGGCTTTTTGAACCGGTTGTTGGTGGCTCCCCTCACCTCTCGTTTTTCCATTGTTCTTGCTTCTAGCCTGTTTATCGTCAGCTTGGCGCTGCTGCAGACGGCAGTCATTGTGGGGGCAGACTACGCCCTTGGGGCCGGGATCCCCGACGGGCCAGGCTTGGCGGTGGTGGCCCTGATCGTGGGCCTGTTGGTCTTGGGCTTCACGGCCCTGAGCTTGGGCTTGGCCTTTGCTATGCCGGGGCACCAGCAATTGCTGGCTTTCATCTTTTTGGTCAACTTGCCCCTGATCTTTTCCAGCACGGCCTTGGCTCCCCTGAGCTTTATGCCCACCTGGCTGCGTTGGGTGGCCAGCCTCAACCCCCTCACCTTTGCCATCGAGCCCATCCGCCATGTTTACCGCAGCAGCCATTGGAGCTGGGCCGATGTGGTGCTGCAGGCTCCCTGGGGCGATCTCACCCTGGCGGGATCCCTGGGCCTTTTGACGGGGTTTGTGGGGGTGTCGGTTCTACTGGTGCAGGGGGTGTTGCGCAAAAGCTTGGCCTGAGCATCTCTGCCCAGGCTGTGCCGCTCAAAGCCACTGGCGGGAAACGGACTTCTCCATAGCTGCCTGTGCTCGCTGCACCAGAGCCAGGGGGCTGTCCTGGGCTGGGGAAACGCTGAGAGAAGGAGTAAGGCTGCGAGCCTGCAGAGCCATGTGGAGCTGCAGTTCGGTTACGTACTCCCGCAGGCCAAAGTTAGACCCAGAAGAAGAAAGAGCCGCTGAAGAGGGGTAAGACACAGACATCACGGCAAAGAGTCCTTCGGGAAATGGCCACTGTTGCTCTGCTAAGGTATCACGCCCACCCCTTTTCCGAAGCTTCCAAAATGTTAGCTTTGATTAAGATTTGCAACCGTTTGGCCATGGTGGTGCTCAAGGATTGGCAGCGCTCCAAGTTGGATCCCAGCGACGATGCCCTCTTTTACAGCTATCCTCGCTTCGTGACTCATGTGGATTCTGGCTTCATCGGCCAGCTCACCGATCTGTACCGCGAGCATCTGCGGCCCCAGACCCGCATTCTCGATCTGATGAGCAGTTGGGTCTCCCATTTGCCACCTGAGATGGAGTTTGCCCATGTGGAGGGGCATGGGATGAACCCTGAGGAACTGGCGGCCAACCCCCGGCTGGATCACTTCTTCATCCAAAACTTGAACCAAAACCCAAGTCTGCCCTTCCCTGATCAATCCTTCGACGCGGTGCTAAACACGGTCTCGGTGCAATATCTGCAGCAGCCAGAGCAGGTGTTTGCCGAGGTGTATCGCATCCTAAAGCCCCAGGGCCTCTTCATCGTCAGCTTCTCCAATCGCATGTTTTTCCAGAAGGCGATCCAGGCTTGGCGGGACAACTCTGAGGCGGGGCGAGTGGAGTTGGTCAGGCGCTATTTTGAGTCGGTGCCAGGGTTTGCGGTGGTGAAGGTGATCCAGCGGCCTGCCCCTATGGGTTGGCTGGGCTTTTGGGCAGGCGGAGGCGGGGATCCCTTCTATGCCCTGATTGGACAGCGGACGGCAGGATAGGGCTTGCCTGTGGGATCCTTGGAAATATCCAACAAGACTCCAGCATCCACCAGATCTTGCAGCTGTGTTGTCCTCGCTACCCTCAGAGGTCTGTCTTGTTCTCCGGTCTTTCTGACAGTTCTTCCCCACAAAACGGCAATCCTTCCCCCCTACCCATCTCGGCAATTGGGGAGGCAGGGCTGCTGCAGATCGTGCAGCGCTACTGTCCGGCCCAGGTGGTGGGAGACGATGCGGCGGTGTTGGCTGCTCCGGAGGGGCAGTTGGTGGTGACAACCGATGTGTTGGTGGAGGGAGTTCACTTCAGCGATCTGACGACCCCGGCCCATGCGGTGGGCTGGCGCGCGGTGGCCGCCAATCTATCGGATCTGGCCGCGATGGGATCCCGTCCGCAGGCGTTGGTGGTGGGCTTGGGCTTGCCGGGATCCACGCCGGTCGCTTGGGTGGAGGAGCTTTATCAAGGGATGCAAGCCTGTTGCGCCCGCTGGGGATGTCACCTGGTGGGAGGGGATCTGTGTCGGTCGCCGCATCGGTTCGTGGCGATCACGGCTTTGGGAAGGGTGCAGCCGGGGCGGGCTATTCAGCGCAGACGGGCTCAACCCGGCGATTGGCTGGTGGTGACAGGGCCGCACGGAGATGCGCGGGCAGGCTTGGAACTGCTTCTCCATCCTGAACAGGGATCCTCAGCCACGGCAGCCGAGCGCGAGCAGTTGATCAGGGCTCACCAATACCCACGCCCGCGCCTGGATCTGGTGCCCCTCTTGGAAGGGATCCCGGATCCCTTGCGCATTGCCGGCATGGATACCAGCGATGGTTTGGCAGATGCCCTGGTGCAGGTGTGTCAGGCCAGCGGGGTGGCGGCGAGGATCGAGGTGGAGCGGATCCCGATTTCAGAAGCTTTGCGGCAGGCTTTTCCGGCCCAAGCCTGGGAGTGGGCGCTCTATGGAGGCGAAGATTTTGAGCTGCTCCTCAGTGCCGAGGTGTCGGTGGCCAAGCATCTGTTGGAAAGATTGCCAGGGGCCGTTTGGATTGGAGAAGTGACAGGCTGGGATCCGCAGGGAACCGTCTGGCTGAAGGACGGGCAAGCCCTCAGTCGTCAACAAGCCTTCCAGCATTTCTAAGAGGCGTTGTGCTGCAGGATGGCCACCCAAACTGCCAACAGTTGAAAACAAATCGACTTGTGGGAGAAAACAAGCCCTAGGAAGGATTCGATAACCTAGAAGTGGAGAGAAGCTGAGACAAGGAAGCAAATTGACTTGGAATAGCTTCAGGCAACTGCTCAGAACTCGGCAGAACTTGGAGAAGCATTGGAGACTCTACTCATGAAAGCTATCTTAACAGCAGCCCTTATTGGCCTGGCCGGGATCCCTGCGTTGGCCCCCTTGCCCAGTTCGGCTCAGCCGCTTTTTGAATTGGGTGCCTACCGCCTTGAGCAGGGGACGATTATCCCGGTCGGCAGCCTGAGTAGCGAAGGGCCGCAATACTTTTACCCCGACACCATCTACCCGCTGGAGGTGGCCGTCACGCAAAACATTTTCGACAACCAGGGGCGTTTGGTGATCCCGGCGGGCAGCCGCGTTTTTGGGCAAATGGAACCGGCACCGGGCGGATCCCGCTTTGTTGCCACCTCCATCGTCCTCGGCGGTCGCACCTATAGCCTGCAGGCCTCTTCCGGCATCCTCCACGACGAGAAGGATCCCCGCCAGTATTCGGCTGAGGCCATCGCCCAGGATGCAGCCATCGGGGCAGTCGCAGGCACCCTTTTGGGAGCCATCAGCGGCGGCGTCTCGGCGGGCAATGTTCTAGGCGGGGCAGTGGCTGGCGTGGTGGTGGGCAATGTAACCGCTCCCCAGGTGGTGGTGCTGCGCCCCGGCCAGTCGTTTAATCTGACTTTGGAAGCGCCGCTCACCCTGTAATCCCCGGCTTCTGTTCCAAGGCAGGGGTGGAGATCCGGCAACTTGTGATTCACTGGATCAGCAAGTTGTGGATCCCGTGTCTCTATGCCTGCAGAATCCAAGTCCACTCCTGTCCTGCACACCACGGAGCACACGTTCAACGCCGGGGGAAAGTCCTTCCCCTACAGGGCGGTGGCCGGCTGGCAGACCCTCTTCCGGCGGGAAAAGCCGGTAGCCGAGATCTTCCACGTCGCCTATCTGAGGCAGGAGGTTGACTCCCGACAGCGGCCTCTCACCTTCGTCTTCAACGGCGGGCCGGGGGCGGCCTCTGCCTATTTGCACATGGGATCCCTGGGGCCGAGACGCCTCCGCTTTGGGCCCAACGGCAGCTTGCCGCTCTCGCCAGTGCAACTGGTGGATAACGGCGAAAGTTGGCTGCTGTTTTCTGATTTGGTCTTTGTCGATCCGGTGGGGACGGGGTTCAGCCGCGCCCTGCCCAAGGAGTCTCAAGACGCCAAAAGTTCTCAGGAAAAATCCGATCCGGCGGCCAAGCCCACCCAGGCGGAGGAAAAGGAAGACGAGCCCCCCAAGGAGGCTCCCTTTTGGGACGTGGAGCGGGATTTGCAATCCTTGGGCGAGTTTATCCAGGGCTTCCTCTCGCGCTACAAGCGCTGGCTCTCTCCCATTTTCATTGCCGGCGAGAGCTACGGGGGCTTTCGGGTGGCGCGGCTGGCCAAGGAGCTGCAAGCCAAGTTTGGCGTGGGCCTGTCGGGGGCTATTCTCATCTCGCCGGCCATCGAGTTCGGGCTGCTGGAGACCACCGATTACAACCTCAGCACCTGGGCAATGCTTTTCCCCTCCTATGTCGCCACAGCAGCCTATCATGGGCGGTGTGGCTGGGGGGAGGATTTGCAGATCCTGCTGCCCAAAGCAGAAGGCTTTGCCCGCCAGCGGCTGTTGCCCCTCTTGGCCATGGGAGAGGCGATGCCAGAAGCGGAGCGGCAGGCCATCTACGCGGAGATGGCGGCAGGGATCGGACTCTCGCCGGAGTATGTGGCCCACAAGGGGGGGCGGATCGACCCGGCCAGCTTTGCCCGCGAGCTGTTGCGCTCCCAGCGGCTGGTGCTGGGGCTCTACGACGCCTCTGTAACCACCGTGGATCCCTTTCCGGATCGGCCTACCTTCGAGGGATCCGATCCCACCTTAGATGGGGTAGATCGCCTGTTTACTGCCGCCATCAACAGCCACCTGCGGGAGACCCTGCAGGTGGACACGGAGCTGACCTATCACCTCCTGAACCTAGAGGTGTTCAAGTCCTGGCGCTTCGCCCCCAAGGGGGAGCTCAAGCAAGGGTTCATCGGCGCCATGGACGAGCTGCGCAGCAGCATGGCCCTCAACCCCCACATGCGGGTGAGCATTCACCACGGCTTCTACGACCTGGTCACCCCTTACTTTGCCTCCAACCACCTGGTGGATTTGATGAAGCTGGATCCCCGCCTCAAGGCCAACCTCACCCTGCGCCACTACCGCGGCGGCCACATGTTCTACACCTGGGATCCCTCGCGGGCCGAGTGGTTTGCCGAAATGGCTGAGTTTTACCGAAAGGCCGTTTCCAGCTCGGGGATCCCTGCGTGATGGGCAATCCCAACCCCGCCTGCCTACTGCCGCAGCCAACGGGTGGTGCCGTCTTTTTGGTCGATAAGGGTGATCCCCAGAGCCTTTAACTGCTCCCGAATGCGATCGGCTTCGGCAAAGTTTTTCGCCTTGCGGGCCGCCGTGCGTTGGGCCACCAGCTCTTCAATCCGCGCGTCTTCAAGGGGTGGAAGCTTGGCCAGTTCCCCGTTGGCGGCAGCTTTCTCGGATCCCTGGGCAGGCTGGGGCCAGCAGAAGCCCAGCGTGGCCAAGATCTCCAGCAGGGCGGCGCCCTTCTGCCTCAGCAAGTGCGGCTGCAGGTGGGTGTGGCCCTGGTGGGTCAAGAGGTTGTGCTCGCGGATCAGTTCCTTGGCCAGCTCAAAGGCAAGAGCCAGCGCCCCAGGGGTGCCGAAGTCGTCGTCCATGGCCGTCTGGAAAGCCCTCATCGCCTCGGAATCGGGGGATCCCCCTTGGCCAAACTGCTGGGCGCAGTGGATCCCTTTTTGGAGAGTCTCCCAGCCGTGGCTGGCCGCCTCCATTGCTGCTTCAGTGAGGTCAATCGGGCTGCGGTAATGGGTCTGCAGCAGGAACAGCCGCAGGGCCATGGGGTGATAGAGGGCAAGGGCCTGTCGTAGGGTGGTGAAGTTGCCCAAAGATTTGGACATCTTCTGGCCGTTGACGTTGACAAAGCCGTTGTGCAGCCAGTACTTGGCCAGCGGCTTGCCGGTAATTGGCTCGGATTGGGCCAGCTCGTTCTCGTGGTGGGGAAAAATGAGGTCTGCCCCACCAGCGTGAATGTCGATGTGATCCCCCAGAGTCTCTCGCACCATGGCCGAACACTCGATGTGCCAGCCCGGTCGCCCCCAACCCCAAGGGGACTCAAACCCCGGCTCGGAAGGGGGGGCCGCCTTCCAAAGGGCAAAGTCAAAGGGATCCCGTTTGCCAGCGCCCTCTTCTCCCACCCGGCCGCTGGCCCCTGCCTCCAGCTCCTCCAGCTTGCGACCGGAGAGCTGGCCGTAATCCGGGAACTTACGGACGGCATAGTAGACATCGTAAGCAGGAGTCTCCCCCTGAGGGGCGAGGGGATCCCGTACCCGGTAGGCAAAGCCCTTGAGCTCCAGCGATTGGATCAGCTCGAACATGGCCCGCAGCGATCGGGTTGCCCTGGGGTAGAGATCGGCCCGCTTGATGTTGAGGCGATCCATATCTTGGAAATACTCGGCGATGAAGCGTTCCGCCACCGCCTGCATCGACTCGCCCCGCTCTAAGGCCCGCTTGAGGATCTTGTCGTCCACGTCGGTAAAGTTCTGCACATACTTCACCCGGTAGCCGCGGCACTCCAGGTAACGACGCACCATATCCCACACCACATAGGTGCGCGCGTGGCCGAGATGGCAGAGGTCGTAAACCGTGACGCCGCAGACGTACATCCGCACCAGCGGCTTCTCCCCGCCCGCTGCCTCGTCGGCAGAAATGGACTCAGAGCCACCGAAGGGTTGAAACACTTCCTTACGGCGAGTCAAGGTGTTGTAGACAACCAAAGTCATGGAGAATCCTGGTTTGTAGTTTCAGCTACAGCAAAGCGGGCTTTATCTTCCAGATCGGCACGGTGGCACACTCTGTTCTACATCGGATAAGGCTCGACAAAATCTCACCAGGCCGAAGGCTGAAATCATTGTGGGACAAGCATTTTAGCTGAAGTTACCTGCAAAGACTTGTCTAGATTTATTAACTACGGTACTCTAACCTGAGTGCGAACCAACGTATTCATTATCGAACTGCGCTTGGGCTTCACCGGCCTCGGTGGAGCTTGCAGCAAGGGGCCGCTGGCCTCAATTTTGACATCTTCTCTTTCACTCTAGTGTCAGCCTGTTGGTGTGAGGATGCCCCAAAGATTGACGTTCTCAGATGCCCAGGGGAGGGAGCTGGACATCCATAGCGCTGCCGTGAGCACCCTTTCTCCGCCCAAGGATCCGGCAGGGATCCCGACCGCTCAGGAGCGGGCTGCCGAGGGGGGAGAGCCGGCACTTCTGTCTGCCCCGTCAAGACTCCGGTGGGCTGGCTTAGCCCTTTCTCTCAGCTTAACGGGCCTGGTGTGGCTCCTGAAGCTGGAGGCCGATCCCCACGCCGATGCCCTGGAAGAGTCGGGGCCGGCCCCCTCCGATGAGCCAGCCGAGCTAGAAAATCCAGATCCCTCGACCTTGGCTCCGGCGCGACGGGGCTACCCGAGGTGGGCCACCGGCCTCTTGCTCATGCTGGGCTTGGCGGGGGTGGCCACGCTGCATCAACGCCAGCTTTCTCCTCACCCTTGGGGATCCCGGCTAGCGGAGCCGATTCCGCCCTCGGTGCACACGCTGTCCGGCGCCCTGCAGCAGAACTACGAGCAAAAAAAAGCCCAACTGCGGCAAGCCTTCGAGGCGGGCCAGATCCCGACTGGGGAAGGGCCCCGAGGCATTCTCGAGCATGAGGTGCAGCCGGGGGAAACCCTCTGGCATCTGACCCAGATGTACCAGCTCGATGCCGCCGCCATCACTGTCTCCAACGGCATTCAAGCCAGTACGCCGCTGCGGCCAGGGCAGAAGCTGCTGATCCCCAGCCAGCCGGGATTGATCTACAGCGTCAAGCCGGGAGATACACTGGAAGACATTGCCAACCGCTACCGGGTTCCGCAGCAGCGGATCATCGAGGCAACTCCCCTGGATCGGCCTGAGTATCTGCGCATTGGCCAACGACTGCTCATCCCCGGCGATGTGGGCGAGCTGATCCGGCGCGAGAACGAGATGCTCGCCCGCCGCGAGGCAGAAGAACGCCGCCGCCAGGAAGAGGAAGCCCAGGAACAAGCTCGATTACAGGCCGAGCAGCAACGCCAGGCCCAGCAGATGCAGCAAGAACGACAGGCCCTCTTGGCCGGTGGCTCGCTGGTCCACACGGTGGGAGCTGGCGACACCATCGAGCGGATTGCCGCTCGCTATGGGGTGACGCAGCGGTCGATCATCCAGGCTAACAACTTGCGCAATCCCCACTGGCTACGCATTGGCCAACGCCTGACAATTCCGGCGCCTGGCACGCAGCCCGCCCCGCCGGCCCCCGGGCGACGAGCCCGGAGCCAATCCCAAGCTCGGCCAGCGCCGGCAGCTCCTCCTCCAGCTCTTCCTCCGGCCCGCAGCAGTGGCTTCATCTGGCCGGTTGCGGGGCAAATCACCTCCGGCTTTGGCTACCGTCGCGGTCGCTTCCATGCGGGGGTCGATATTCCCGGCCCGGTGGGATCCCCCATTGTAGCCGTTCAGGAGGGGGAGGTCATTTTTGCCGGCAATGCCGGGGATGGCTACGGCAATCGCGTCGATATTCGCCATCCCAACGGGATCGTTACCCGCTACGCCCACGGTCACCGGATCTATGTGTCCAAGGGCCAGTATGTGCAGCAGGGCCAGGTAATCATGAGCCGGGGCAATACGGGCCGCAGCACAGGGCCACACTTGCACTTTGAAGTCCGCCCCGGCGGGGGCGCGCCTGTGGATCCGCGGCCCTATCTGCCCTAAACACGTTTCAAACAAGAGGCTGCGCAGAACAGCCAGTCCCGGGCATAAATTGCTAGCCTAAAAAAGCAAACTCCAGACCGTAGGAACACGCCGATGCAGTGGGTGAACGCGCTCTCCCAGCTCCCTTCTCTGGAAGCGGCTCTGCGGCAGGTGGTGGAGGAAGCTAAGGCTAAGCTCCAGGTAGCCCAACTGAAGAGCGCCCTGACGCGACAGGTGCAGGCGGTGGGATCCGGCAGCCTGCCGGGGCTGCTCACCGGGTACGTCCCCTCTCAGCCGCTGCGGCCCAACTTGGGGATCCTGTTTGTGTCGGCGGCCTTTGCCAGCGAGTACATTCGCGTGCTGCCCCTGTTGTCGGAGCTGTTGGAGGTGGACGTTTTGATCGGCTGCTCCGGCGGCGGGATCGTGGGTGGGGGGCATGAAATTGAGGAGGGGCCGGCCCTGTCGCTGTCTTTGGCGGTGCTGCCGGATGTGGCCTTGCACCCTTTTTATTTGCGGGGAAACCAATTGCCCGACTTGGATGCACCTCCTTCGGCCTGGATAGACTTGGTTGGAGTTTTGCCGCAGAGCAAGCCCCATTTTCTGCTCTTGGCGGATGGATTTTCCTCTCGAATCTCTGAGCTGTTGCAAGGGCTGGATTTTGCCTATCCGGGGGCGGTCAAGGTGGGGGGATTGGCCAGTGGCGGCCGCGGCCCTCGCGGCAATGCTCTGTTTTTGCTGGATGCGCGTACCCCCACACCCCGGCGGGAGCTGTATCGGGAAGGCACGGTGGGGCTGGCCCTCTCCGGCAACGTGGTGCTAGATGCGGTGGTGGCTCAGGGATGTCGCCCGATTGGGGATCCCTTGCGCGTCACCGAAGCGGAGGGGAATGTGATCCTCAGCTTGGAGGGGCGTCCTCCTTTGGCGGTCTTACAGGATTTGGCCGAACGGCTCAGCCCATCGGATCAACGCTTGGCCCGCCAAGCTCTCTTCATCGGCCTGCTGATGGACGAGTTCAAATCCGAGCCGACGTCGGGAGATTTTCTCATTCGCGTGATCCTGAGCATCGATCCACGGGTGGGGGCGATCGCCATCGGGGATCGGGTGCGCCCCGGCCAGACGGTGCAGTTTCATCTGCGCGATGCCCAGACTTCGGCGGAAGATCTGCGGTGGGCCCTCAGCCGCTATTGTGCCGAGCGCAACCTACAGCAAAGCTACCCCGCAGAACGCTCCTCTCAACCCAAGCCGGATCCCTGTGGGGCGCTGATGTTCTCCTGCCTGGGACGAGGCAAGGGGCTGTACGGTACCCCCAACTTTGACTCGCAACGGTTTCGGGAATTGCTGGGAGAGCTACCCCTGGGGGGCTTTTTTTGCAACGGCGAGATCGGCCCGGTGGGGGGATCCACCTTTTTGCACGGCTACACCTCCTGCTTTGGGATCTTCCGGCCCGCCCGCTAAGGTTTTGGCAATCCTGAGCTGAGTTTGTAGCTGAGACCCAGACTCCCTCAGCGACGCTGCCGAAGTCCTGGAGCTGCCCCAGCGGGGAAAGAAGGGAAGCTGGAGCGGTGGTCTATAATCCTGCCAATCCCTCGATCGCCGCCCTCAGCCATGGCCGATGTCGCTCCGGTTGTCACTTCTGCCCTTCTGACTGTTCAGGGGTTGCGGGTTTTCTTGCCCAGCCGCACTGCCGGCAGCCAGGCAGAATGCTTGGGATCCCCGGTGGTGGATGGGCTGTCCTTTCAACTGGGGGCCGGACAAGTCCTGGGCTTAGTGGGGGAATCCGGATCCGGCAAGACCATAACCGCCCTGACGCTGATGGACTTGCTGCCCAGCTCCGCTCGGGTAGAAGGCACCATTCTCTTTCAGGGCCCCCAGGGAACAGTGGACTGGCTGCGGCTGGATCCCCGGCAACGGCGGCGCTACCGCGGCTCCCAGATCGCCATGATCTTCCAAGAGCCGAGCACCGCCCTCAACCCCCTCTACACCTGTGGCCAGCAGTTGCGGGAAACCCTGAGGGCCCACACCTCCCTCCCCCCAGCGGAGCTCCGCGCCCAAGCCATCCGCCTGTTTGAGGAAGTGCAGCTTTCTCCCCAGATGCTGGAGCGCTATCCCCATCAGCTCTCCGGCGGCCAGATCCAGCGGGCGGCCATCGCCTGTGCCATCGCCTCTAACCCCAAGCTGTTGATTGCTGATGAGCCGACTACCGCCTTGGATGTAACGGTGCAAGCCGAGATCTTGCGCCTGCTCCGGGATCTGCAGCAGCAGCGACAGATGGCGATCCTCTTCATCACCCACGACCTCAATTTGGTGGCGGAATTGGCGGATCAGGTGGTGGTGATGTGCCGGGGCCAAGCCGTGGAACAAGGATCGGTGAAACAGATCTTTTGGGATCCCCAGCACCCCTACACCCGCGGCCTGCTGGCCTGTCGCCCACCGTTGGAGCGGCGGTTGCGGCGGCTGCCCACCGTCCAGGATTTCCAGGAAAAGGGGGGATCCCTCGAGGAGCGGTGGCAGCAACTGGAGATCCCAGCCGCCGAAGAGGAAGAACGGCTGCGCCAGATATGCAGCCAGCCCCCTCTGTTGCAGGTGCGGGAGTTGCGCACCCACTATGCCGTCCGTCGCGGGCCATTGGGCCGCCAGGTGGGCGAGATCCGAGCTGTGGACGGGATCAGCTTCGACCTGTATCCAGGCGAAACCCTGGGGGTGGTGGGCGAGTCCGGCTGCGGCAAAACCACCCTGGGGCGAACCCTGTTGCGTCTAATCCGCGCCAGTTCCGGCCAGGTAATCTACGACGGAGAAGACTGGCTCCGCCTGCCGCCTCGGCGCCTGCGCCGCTTGCGCCGCGAGATCCAGCTTATCTTTCAGGATCCGGCAGCCTCTTTGGATCCGCGCATGAGTGTGGGAGCCAGCGTCATGGAGCCGATGGTGCTGCACGGGATGGGGAGAAACGCCGCCGAGCGGCGAGCACGAGCCCAACGCCTGTTTGAACGAGTCGGGTTGGATCCCGAGGCGCTGGATCGTCTGCCCCACCAGTTTTCCGGCGGGCAGCGGCAGCGGATTTGCATTGCCCGCGCCCTGGCTTCGGAGCCGCGCCTGCTCGTCTGCGACGAGGCAGTGTCTTCCCTGGATGTCTCCGTACAGGCCCAGGTGCTGAACTTGCTCAAGGATCTGCAGGAGGAGCTGGGACTGACCTATCTGTTCATCTCCCACGACCTGAGCGTGGTCAAGTTCATGAGCGACCGCATTCTGGTCATGAACCGAGGCCGCATCGAAGAAATTGGCCCTGCCGCTCAGATCTACCGGAACCCGCAGCAGGACTATACCCGCCGCCTCATCGCCGCCATTCCCAAAGGGGATCCGAAAAAGCGTGCCCGCCAAGCCGGATGAAGGGTCTCCCCTGGAGCCGCGCCCACCCGCCTCCCGGCCAGATTTGCAATGAGGCTAGAATTAAGTAAACTTTGAGTCGTAAAGCTTTGGACTCTTGTTAGCTGATTTAACAAAACGTTTTATCCGCAGTTTGGGCTGCAACCGGCTATGGCTCGCATACTCATCATTGAGGACGACCCTTCAATTCTGGATATTCTGCGTATCAATCTGGAGTTGGCGGGCTATGAGGTCGTGAAGGCCACCGATGGGGTACGCGGACAAGCACTGGCTCTGCAGGTTCTTCCGGATCTCATCATTCTCGACCTGATGCTGCCCCAGGTGGACGGCCTGACGGTTTGCCAGCGCTTGCGGCGGGAGGAGCGCACCAGCGAGATCCCGATCCTGATGCTCACCGCCCTCGGCCAAACCCAAGACAAGATTGAAGGCTTCAACGCTGGCGCCGACGACTACCTGACCAAACCCTTTGAGGTGCAGGAGCTGCTGGTGCGGGTGCGGGCCCTGCTGCGACGTGCCGATCGCATTCCCCAGACGGCCAAACACGGCGAGATCCTCACCTATGGCCCCCTCACCCTGGTGCCAGAGCGCTTCGAGGCGGTGTGGTTTGGCAAAACCATTAAGCTCACCCACCTGGAGTTTGACCTGCTCCACTGCCTGATGCAGCGACACGGGCAGACTGTTTCTCCAAGCGAAATCCTGCAGGAGGTGTGGGGCTACGAGCCCGACGACGACATCGAGACTATCCGCGTCCACATCCGCCACCTGCGCACCAAGCTGGAGCCGGATCCGCGCCACCCCCAGTACATCAAAACTGTCTACGGGGCGGGCTACTGTCTGGAGCTGCCCAACATTGCCGATCCCCAGCCGCTGCAGCCGGAACTGGCAAAAGACTCCTCTTCCCCGTAAAAACCACCTGCCGTAGGAGAGCATGACTCTAGTCAATGATATGCTGGACTATACTGAAAATAATGTACAATATGTTCAGTATGGCTGCTTGGTATGGCTAGGTATGTAAAACCGAGAGAAGCGGCGGATTATTTTGGGGTGTGTCTCCACACCTTGAGGCGATGGGAACAGAAAGGCTGGATCAAAGCAATACGTACTCCATCTGGTAGGGCAAGAAGGTATGACCTCGACAGCTACATCAGAACGCCAAAGAAAGCCAAACGAGTCGTTTTGTACGCCCGAGTCAGCAGTCGAGGGCAAAAGTCAGACTTGGAGAGACAGATTGCAAGACTGGTTAACCTCTATCCTGGAGCCGAAGTGGTCGGAGAGGTTGGCGGCGGTCTCAACTTCAAAAGACCAAAGTTCCTTGCCTTATTGGAACGAGTTCGTGCGGGAGACGTCGGAACAATTGTGGTCGCTCACCGGGATCGACTCTGCCGGTTTGGATTTGAGTTCGTTGAGTGGTACTGCCGTCAATACGGGTGCGAAATCTTGGTTCTCGATGACGATCACCTTTCTCCCCAGCAGGAACTGGTTGAGGATATCCTCACCATCCTGCACTGCTTCAGCAGTCGGCTCTACGGACTCAGAAAATATCGGGCTGCAATCGAGAAAGATACGGATTTATCCGGAGCCAGCGCTGGCTAAAGTCTGGAAGCGGTGGCAAGCGGCGTGCCGGTACTGCTACAACCAAGCGATTGCCTATCAGCGTCAGCATGGTGCCCCAAAAACGGCCAGAAAGCTGCGGCACATCATCCTGCACTCCGACCTGCCCGGGTGGGTGAAGGACGCCCCCTGCCACATCAAGCAGAACGCGGTCGTCGAGGCGTGGTTGGCGTTCCGCCGAAGCAAAGACGCGAGGTTTCGCAGTGTGCGGGACAGGTCGCATACGCTGCAATTCAACGCCGGCAACTTTCGCAATGGGAAGTGGTATCCGAAACTCACCCGAGGTTTGGCGTTCCGCGCATCCGAGGAGATGCCCAGAGAATGGGCACGTGGAACTGAGCTAATGCGGGTGAAAGACAGATGGTATGCCATCTTTCCTGAGCCCGTGAACGAGCAGTGTTCGTTAGCAAAGGGGGTGATCGCACTTGATCCTGGAGTAAGAAGCTTCCTTACAGGGTTTGATGGGGCGGGCTTTGTAGATATCGCCAAGGGAGACTTTGGCAGGATCGTTCGGCTGTGCTACCACCTAGACGATCTGCAATCTAGGCTGAGTAAAGCACCGAGACCCAAGCGTAGGCGAATGCGGCAAGCGGCGTTTCGTCTGCGGGAGAGAATCAGGAACTTGGTGGACGAGTGCCATCGCAAGGTAGCGGCGTTCCTAACGGATAACTACCGATTGATATTCCTCCCCACTTTCGAGTCAGCCAAGATGGTTGCCAAGGCAGGGAGGAAGTTTGGTAGCAAGACAGCAAGGGCGATGCTCACCTGGGCGCACTA
>NZ_JANSHJ010000041.1:14473-18797 GCF_047502615.1 Synechococcus sp. W60.3
TCCGCGCCACCCCCAGTACATCAAAACTGTCTACGGGGCGGGCTACTGTCTGGAGTTGCCCAACATTGCCGATCCCAGCCCACTGCAGCCAGAGCTGGCGAAAGATTCCCACAAATAATGATTCTTTCATGATTCTTGAGGATGCTGCTCACGCAACTGCTAATCTAGGGGATGCCCTGCTGCAGATTGCGCTCTGAGATCTATGCCTGGTGCCATTCGGTATTTGATGTGCCCACCCGATCACTACGAGGTGGACTATGTGATCAACCCCTGGATGGTGGGGAATGTTCACCGCTCTTCGCGAGAACGGGCGCTGCAGCAGTGGCAGGCTCTTTATCGGCATCTCTCGCAGCGGGCGGAGGTGAAGCTAATCCAGCCGGTGCCGGGATGGCCGGATATGGTGTTTACGGCGAATGCTGGGCTCATCCTGGGATCCAAGGTGGTGCTGAGCCGTTTTTATCACCCAGAGCGGCAGGGGGAACAGCCCCATTTCAAGGCTTGGTTTGAGGAACAGGGCTACACCGTCTATGAGCTGCCGCCAGCCCTGGCTTTTGAGGGGGCGGGAGATGCTCTGTTGGATCGGGCAGGGCGCTGGCTGTGGGCGGGCTACGGCTTTCGCTCCATGTTGGAGTCTCACCCCTACCTGGCCAAGTGGCTGGGGATCGAGGTGTTGTCTTTGCGGCTGGTGGACGAGCGGTTCTACCACCTAGACACCTGCTTTTGCCCCCTCTCCGAAGGCTATTTGCTTTACTATCCACCGGCTTTTGATGCCTATTCCAACCGCTTGATCGAGATGCGGGTGCCCCCTGAAAAGCGGATCCCGGTTCAGGAGGCGGATGCCATTCACTTTGCCTGCAATGCCGTGGATGTGAACGGCACGATCTTGGTGAATCGGGTCAGCCCAGAGCTGGAAGCCGCCCTACAGGAGCGGGGATTTGCGGTGGTGCAGACGGAGCTGACGGAGTTCCTGAAAGCCGGTGGGGCGGCCAAGTGCTTGACATTGCGCCTCGACGAGACGGTGGCTCCCCAAACCGATCCGGTGGCCACGGTGCTCAGCCGGACGGTGACCCTCCAGGGACACTTGGTGGACAGCGACCTGCTCACCAGAGCCGTCGATTGCATTGTCGACAATGGCGGCAGCTTCCAGATCCTCAAGTTTCAGCTTGGGGAAAAACGGCAGAGCACCTCTACAGTGGAGCTGGCCGTTTCGGCTCCCACCGAAGAGACCCTGGACACCATCCTCAGCGCCTTGATCGAGCAGGGGGCCCGTCTCTCGGAAGAAACCCAGCAAGATGCCCGTCTGGAGCGGGTAGAGAAAGCAGGGGTAGCGCCCGACGATTTTTATGTCACCACCATCTATCCCACGCAGGTGCGGGTGGCCGGCCAGTGGATCCCGGTGCAGCGGCAGCGCATGGATGGGGTGATCGTGGTCAAGGGATCCGATTGCAATGGCAAGACGGAGTTTTCAGCCTACTGCACCCTGATTCGAGATTTGCAGGTGGGGGATGCCGTGGTGTGTGGGGTGGAAGGGATCCGCACCGTGCGCCAGGCCAGCAAAGAGCGCTCTTCCCAGGAGTTCACCTTTATGGGATCGGGGGTCTCCAGCGAGCGGCGGGTGGAGATCCTGGTGGAGCAGATTGCCTGGGAGCTGCGGCAAATCAAGGAGCGGGGCGGCAAAACGGTGGTGGTGGCAGGGCCGGTGGTCATCCACACGGGCGGTGGATCCCACTTGGCTACCCTGATTCGGGAGGGCTATGTGCAGGCGCTGCTGGGGGGCAATGCCATTGCCGTTCACGATTTGGAGCAGAATCTCTACGGCACCTCGCTGGGGGTGGATCTGTCGCGGGGCACCCCGGTCAAGGGCGGCCACAAGCATCACCTCAAAACCATCAACCTCATCCGCAAGTATGGCAGTATCCGGGCCGCAGTGGAAGCGGGCGTGATTACCGGTGGGGTGTTCTACGAGTGCATTCGCGCTCAGGTGCCCTTCTCCCTGGCGGGATCCATCCGCGACGATGGGCCGCTGCCGGATACGGAGATGGATCTGATCAAGGCCCAACAGGATTATGCGCGGCTGCTGCAGGGGGCCGACATGGTGCTGATGCTCTCCAGCATGTTGCACTCCATTGGAGCCGGGAACATGACGCCTGCCGGGGTCAAGCTGATCTGCGTGGACATCAACCCGGCGGTGGTGACCAAGCTGGCCGATCGGGGATCCCTAGAGTCGGTGGGGATTGTTACCGATGTGGGCCTGTTCTTGAGTTTGTTGGTGCAGCAGTTGGCGCGTTTGGGGCAGGTGTATGAGCGCCCGCAACCTGCTCTTGCTGCCCGCTAGCCACCCCATCCATAAGCGCTGTTATCTTTTGGGATCCTTAAACTGGGATCCTCAAGCCTCAAAAGGGTATGCCTTTTATTAGCCTGTTGACGGATTTTGGCCTGCAGGATCCCTATGTGGGCATTATGAAAGGGGTGATTCATACCCTTTCCCCACAGGCTCAACTCATCGACCTCAGCCATGGGATCCCGCCTCAGGATGTGGCAGCGGCTCGCTTTGCCCTGATGACGGCCTATCCCTACCTGCCGCCAGGCACCATTCACCTGGCCGTTGTGGATCCGGGGGTGGGGAGTAGCCGCCGGGCGGTAGCCATCCAAACCGAGACGGGCTTTTTGGTTGGCCCTGACAATGGCCTGTTCAGCGGCGTTTTGGCCCAAACTCCGGCGCTGGCTGCTGTGGAACTCAACCGGCCCCGCTATTGGCGCACCCCCTCTCCCAGCCGCACCTTTCATGGGCGGGATATTTTTGCCCCGGTTGCCGCTCATCAGGCCAACGGGATCCCTTTGGCGGAGCTGGGGGATCCCCTGGATGTGGCGGAATTGGTTCGGTGGGACTGGCCCCAGCCCCAGGAGGAGCCGGACGGCTGGCGTGGTGTGATCCAGGCCATCGATCACTTCGGCAACGGCATCAGCAATCTTCCCGGACAGTGGGTGGAAGGTCGAAGCTGGAGCGCCTGGATCAAAGGGATCCCCGTCCGCTCCGTGGCCACCTTTGCTGAGGGAGAAGTTGGAGAAGTGCTGGCCCTGGTGGGCAGCTCCGGCTGGGTGGAGATCGTGCAAAACCGAGGCAATGCCAGCCGTGCCTTGGGTTTCAAAGTGGGAGATGAGATGCGCGTGCAGTGGAACGGCTAGATCCCCTCGATCCCCTCGCCTGAAAAGAGAGGGAGAGACTGGGGATCCTAGGCAGGTTGGCTTTCCACCGTCACGGCTTCCGTCGGAGTAGTGGGGTTTGAGGCGCCCACTTGGACTTTGATCACCCGCGCTGCGTCGGCTTTGGGCAGAGTGAGGGTGAGGATGCCGTCGCGATAGGTGGCCGAGACTTTCTCCGGCTGGATGCGGCGGGCCAGCTTGAGGATGCGTTGAAAAGGTTGGGGCTCCACTTCTTGGTAGCGCAATTCAGCACCTTCAGGGCCGTGAACCTGGATCTCGCCGCTGATGGAGAGCTGTTGAGCCGTGGCCTCGATGTGGAAGCGTTCCCGATTGGCACCGGGCACCCACAACTGGACGGTGTAGGCTTCGCCGCTCTCCCAAACCTGCAGAGGAGTGGGCAGGAAGGAGCGAGAGCGTCCCCGGTTGGGCTCCGCTTGCAGAGCTTGTACCTCGAAAAGCGGGCTGAAGTAAAGAGTTGCCATAGTGTCTCCTAGGGTAAATAGGCTAAGTCATCAATGGAGTTGAGGGAAGCGAAGAGATCTCGGCAAAGAAGGCTTGGCCTGCACTTGGGATTTGAATTCACAAAATCCTGCTCTGATCATCCAAGAAAGCCATCCCAGCGAGGGAGGGCAAACCGATCTGCGATAGGCAGGATCCCCTCACCTCATGGGGAAGAGGGATGAAAACAAACAGGGCAATCCAATGGTTCACTCGAAACATTTTGCTCAAAACAGAATGGGGTAGATGTGAGTGAAAAAAGAAGACCGTTATGGATCCCACTCCCATTCCCATCCGATTTCAGGTGAACGGCCAACCCTATGGGCAGGTGGTTCCGCCGGGGATCACTCTGCTGAGCTTGTTGCGGGAGCTGGGCTGGGTGGGGGTACGCCGTGCCTGCGACTCGGGGGATTGCGGGGCTTGCACGGTGCTGTTGGAGGGGGATCCCGTCCACAGTTGCCTGTACCCGGCGGCGCGCTTGCAGGGCCAAGCCATCACCACCATCGAGGGGTTGGCCAGAGGCGGGGAATGGGATCCGATCGCGTCAGCGGGACGGAGTCCTTGCATTTCACCAAATTTTCGGGCTGGAGGCCCGCACCATAGCCGCAGGCTTGGTGTCGGG
>NZ_JANSHJ010000042.1:0-16594 GCF_047502615.1 Synechococcus sp. W60.3
TGTGCTTCTTGGCCACGCCCCACAGATCGGCGATCAGGTCGTAGGAACCGTCGGGATTCTTCGACCAGCCCAGGTCGTAGTCGCCTTCCAACTGAGCCACGATGTCAGCGCGAACACGCTGGCCGTTGTAGCCACGCACGTCGGCGTTCAGCTTAACGGTGTAGCCGAGATCGCGCAGAGAGTTGATCAGGACTTGACCGTCAGTGATTTTGGTACGCAGGGTGCTAAAATGAGACATGGTGTTTCTCTCCTGTGTGTAGGGGTTGGAACATCAACACAAACAATGGGCACTGTTCTTTGGGGAAGGTTTGGGCCCTGCCGTCCCTGCTTCTGTCAAGGTAGCTTTGGATCCTCACCTCCTCCTAGAACTCCAGCCGCTGGTACTCGGCTACAGAGGCCGCTGCAGGCCGAGCCCGCTGCTGGGCCCATTCCCTCAACGCTACCACTTGCTCCGTCATGGTGCGAGATAGCGGTTGAGTTGCTTTCGTTGCTGCCAAAATGTCCAGTTGGGTAAATTCGCGGTTCTGGGCAAACGCTTCGTACATGGCAGCAATCAAAACTTGTTCGATCTCCGCGCCGGAGAAGCCTTCACAGGCTGCGGCCAACTGGCGCAGATCAAAGCGGCTGATGTCGCGCCGCCGCTTCTTCAGGTGGATCTCGAAAATCTCCATCCGCTCGTTGATGTTGGGGAGATCCACGAAGAAAATCTCGTCAAAACGGCCCTTGCGCAGGAATTCACCCGGCAGACGATCCACACGGTTGGCCGTGGCCATGACAAAAACCGGCGAGCGTTTCTCCTGCATCCAGGTCAGGAAGGAGCCAAAGATGCGGCTAGAGGTGCCCCCGTCGGAATCGCTGGAGCCTGCTGACCCGGCAAAGGCTTTGTCCAGCTCGTCGATGAAAAGGATGGCAGGGGCGAGAGATTCAGCAGTCCGCAGGGCACTACGCAGATTTGCTTCCGATTTGCCCACCATGGAGCCATCATAAACGCGGCCCATGTCCAGACGCAGCAGGGGCAAGCCCCAGAGACGAGCGGTAGTCTTGGCAATCAGGGACTTGCCGCAGCCGGGCACGCCCAGGATCAGCAAGCCCTTGGGGGCAGGTAGCCCGTAGGCGCGGGCTCGCTCGGTAAAAGCCTCGGAACGCTGCAGCAACCAGCGCTTTAACTCCTCGAGGCCGCCAACGGCGTCGATGGTCTCGTCCTCTTCGATAAACTCGAGAATGCCGTTGCGCCGGATCAGTTGCTTCTTCTCAGAGAGGATGATGTCTACTTCTGCCTCGGTGAGGCGACCATGCATCACCACAGCCTTGCGGTAGACTTTTTCTGCCTCGTCCTGCGTTAGGCCCAGGGCCGCCTTGAGCAACTTTTCGCGGGTATCAGGAGCCAAAGGCAGGGAGCGCGGGATCTGCTCCAGCTGGCGGTTGAGGGCGCGCTCCAATGTGGCCATGTCCGGCAGGGGGAAGTCCACTACGCAAATGTCTTTCTCCAGCTCGACCGGGATCACCTGCACCGGCGACATGAGCAGGATGGTTTTGTGGGATCCCTTCAGGCTGGCAATAGCATCCCGCAGCCAGCGCTTCACCTCGGTGTTGTCCAAGAAGTCTTGTAGGTCTTTGAAGACGCAGATGGCGGGATCCTTTTGCTCCATTACCCACTGGATGGCGGGCTGGGGGGATTGGGTGTTGTGCTGGGTGAGGCTGCGGGGGTTGCCGTATTCGACGATGCCGTGGGTAACTGTCCAAATGAATAGGCGACGCTGAGGCTTAAGGGTGCGGGCAATTGCTGCCAGAGCCGCTTCTGCCCGTTCCTCCTCTGGAGTCAGCAGGTACAGCAGTGGGTATTGAGCTTGAATGAGGATGCTTAGCTCTTGCATGGGAAACACCAACTGCAGAGGGGAAATTTCAGGAGCCGCCAGAACGGTTGAAAAATGGGGTTCGAGTTGCCTAGGTATTGGATTGCACTTGGGAGTACGCCCTTGTTGGATGGATTTTGAGAGGATTTTAGAAGCCTTCTGTGTTGCTGTCTGCTCCTATCAGCTCAAGTTCCTGAAGGGGGCCCGCTTGGGAGCGTTCTAGCAGGGTACCAGAGCATCCTGCCGTTGCTCTTCCGAGCCAGCAGCCGATCCCCAGTATTCTGGCTCCACCTCTTCAAGGATGGCTTCGGCAGCCGATGTCTGGTGCAGGGAAACCACCTCTCCATCGCGGATAACAAATGGGTGACTACACTTGGGACATTGATGGACACGATAGGCGCTACCTTGTACCCCTTCAATGACCTCTGGGTGAAGCAGATAGAAGGTAATGGCCTTCTCTGCCACTGCCGACATCGGCTCCCGCTCCACGGCAGCCCGAATCTTCAGATTCCGGTGCAGCTCAGGTGAGAGATACAGGGTCACCTTCTGCTTGGACTCTGTGCCTTCCACTACCTCTGGCCGATGATTCATGGCTAACCGCTTTCTTTGAATTGCTTGCCAAACTTGGGGCCTATCATAGCCAGTCTGCCGGCTTGACGGCAAGTTTTTAACAATCTGTAACAAACAATTTTCTTGATGGCCCTCTGTGGATACCTGCGGCTGGGGGAGTAGGCTAGGTGGAAGACAAGGAGCGGAATGTCCAATCCCTATGGAACGCTTGATCAACACCCTCAGCAAAAATTTCTCCAGCTGGGGCCGCCGTGCCCTGGTGCAGGCCAGCGATGGTTTGGCCAGCTTGAGAGACACTGCCGTGGATAACGGCAATCTGCTACTCTGCAAGGCTCGCATCGCGTTCGCGGATGCCAGCTTCACCACCCTAAAGGCAATTCGGTCTCGCTTTGGCGCCAGTCGCTGACGGTTGGGCAGAAGCACCCTGCTAGCCGCCCAGATCTTGCAGCCGATAGAGGCTGGCATAGAGCCCGCTGAGGGCCATGAGCTCGGCATGGGATCCCTGCTCCTTGAGTTCCCCCCGCTGCAGAACCAAAATGCGATCCACATTGCGGATGGTGGAAAGGCGGTGGGCGATGATCAGGGCGGTGCGATCCCGCAGCAGGGTGTCCAGAGCGGATTGCAGGAGGGCTTCGGTGCCCACATCCAGGCTGGCGGTGGCTTCGTCCAAAACCAAGATTTTGGGATCCCGCCACATGGCCCGCACAAAGCTGATAAGCTGTTTCTGGCCGCTGGAGAGGTTGCTGCCCCGCTCTCGCACAGGGGTGGCGTAGCCTTGGGGCAAATTGCGGAGGAAGTCATGCAGGTTGAGTTGGCGGGCGACCTGCTCCACTGCCGCTAGATCTGCCTTCTCTCCTAGGGTGATGTTTTGCTGGATATCCCCGGAAAACAAAAATCCATCCTGCAGGATTACCCCTATGTGGCGGTGCAGCTCAGCCTGGGGGAGATCCCGAATATCAACGCCGTCAATGCGAATAGATCCCTGGGTTACGTCGTAGAGACGGCAGAGCAAGCGAATGATGGAGCTTTTTCCGGCTCCCGTGGGCCCCACCAGGGCCACTTTTTCTCCGGGGCGGATGGTGAAGGTGAGGTCTTTGAGCACCCACTCCCCGGGGTTGTAGGCAAACCAGACGTGCTCGAACTGCACCTCTCCTCTGGCATTGGGGGGCAAGTGGCGGGGCTGAGCGGGATCCCGGATGGCGACCGGCAGGCTGAGGATGGCGTCGATGCGCTCGACGGCGGTGAACCCCGCCTGCAGGGCGGTGAACTTTTCCGCCAACTGCCGCAGCGGGTTGAAAAACCGTTGCGAAAAGAGAATAAAGGCGTAGAGGCTGCCAAAGGTGAGGGGTTCCCCGGGCAGGGGCAGGGATCCCGTCCATCCCCCTCCAACTGAGCCCCTACCGGCTGACATCACCTGCTGCCCGCCCACCCAGAGCAAAGCCGCCACGGCCAGCCAAGACACCCACTCCAAAACGGCAGAAAGGGCGGAATCATAGAGGATGGTTTGATCCACTTCCTGGATGTAGCGGCGGTTCATGGTTTGAAAAATCTCGCTATTGAGCCGCTCCCGCCGAAACAGTTGCACCACGGTAATGCCCAAAATGTTCTCCTGGATCCAGGAGTTCAGCTTGGAGAGTTCTTCGCGCACGCGAAAGTTGGCATCCCGAAAGCGGCGCTGCAACTCGAGGACAACAGCGCTGATGGGCAGGACGATGAGGATTAGCAGCAAGCCCAGATCCCAGCGTTGGCTGAGCATGACCACCGCGATCACCCCCAGAGTAAACAGGTCGCTGACAATGCCGACGGCACCGGTGGAAAAGACATCCCCCAAGGCTTCCACGTCGCTGGTGATGCGGGTGATCAGCTTACCCACCGGGGTGCGGTCGAAAAACTGAGCCGGCAAGGCCAGAATGTGGGCGAAGAGATCGTCGCGGATGTCGCGGGTCATCAACTGCCCCAGCTTTTGGCTGACATACCCTTCCAGGGCTTGGAAGAGCCAGCGAACCAGTACCGTTAGGATCAACAGCCCCACATAGGGCCAAAGGTCGGAGAGGATCCCGGCCTCACCCTGTTCCAGAGCCTGGGCAATGGGGCCATCCAGAGCCCGCTGCAGAATCAAGGGCTGCACCGCATCCGCCAGCGCCAAGGGAGGCAGAAAGGCCAAGGCCGCCAACACCAGCCTGAGGTGCCGACGGGCATAGGGCCAGAGCAGCCGCAGCAGCCGCCAATCGCTTTCTCGCCGAGGGCGGGGATCCCTACTTAAATCGGTATCGGGGGGAGAGGCGGCAAGGCTCACAGGCTTACACCCGAGAACAACAAAGACAACTCATAGAGAGCACTGATCTACTCTAAGCGCTCTCCCTGAGGGAGAGGGAGTTTGGGATCCGCAAGGGTTTCCTCGCCATTGGGAATGGCTATAGCTGCACCCCTAATGGCTCTGGGACGGACGGAAAACTGGCCGCTTCAGGAGCTTCTGGCCGCTCGGTTCGGGCAGGCTGTAGGCAGCTTGATGAGGAGAAACCGGCAATGTCTTACTCAACCTCTTACTCCGTGTCTTACTCGAAAATCTTTTTCCCAGTTTGGGTGGCGGGGCTGCTGTTGTTGATCGGCGGCGGGATCCTGTTTGGCCTGTTGCGGGCTTTTGGGCTACCTATTGGGGAGCTGGCCGATTGGGCCATTGGGATCGCCAGCTTTTGGTGGCTGGTGGTGATCGTCACCCTTCCCTGGAACCTCTACTTTCAGGCCAAGGCCGTTCAGCAGGAGGCGGTTGTGTCTCAGGAGCGAGGGATCCCGGTGGAAGATTCGACGTTTGCCTTCCTGCAAAAGCTCAGCCGCTGGTCGTTGCGCATAGCCATTGCCCTGCATGGGCTGTCGGCTCTGGTTTTCTACGGCCTGGCGGCTGGGCAGGTGACCCCCCTCGGCTACCCCAGCGCTGTGGCTGCCCTGTTGTTGACGGCTCTGCGCCCGGCCATCCGCGGCTACGAGTATTTGGCCGACCGCTTGGCCCAGTTGCAAGGGCAAATCCAGATCCCTCGCGAAGATGCCCTCGAGCTGGCGGAACGACTAGAGCAGTTGCAGCGCCAAGTCGAGCAGTTGCAGGAGCAATGGGATCCCGGCAAGCCCGGTTCTTGGGCCCAACAAGAGGAAGAAACCCGGCGCTACCTACGGCAGGAGCTGGCCGCGCTCAAGGCCCAACTGGAACAGTTGCGGGCCAGCAACGAGCTAGACCACAGCCAACTGCGCCAAGAGACCCGCCAAGCTGTGGCTCAGCTCAGTGTGGATAGCCAATTTCTCGGCCATGTGCGGGAGATCCTGCGCTTCATCAAGGAAGCCTAGCGGGATCCGTTGTTCAGCCCTTCCAACTGGGCGGAAAACTGAGAAGGAACAAGCTTGGTGCCCACCCCGGCATCGGTCAAAATCTCCAGCAGCAGAGAGTGAGGGGATCCCCCATCCAGAATGTGGGCTGCCCGTACCCCTTGTGCCAAGGCGCGAATGCAACACTGCACCTTCGGGATCATGCCGCCCTTGACGACACCGGCTTGGATCAACTGGCGAGCCGTCTCGATATCCAGCAACGTAATCAGAGAGCTGCGATCCTGAGGATCTTTGAGAATGCCAGGGGTGTCGGTGAGCAAAATCAGCTTTTCTGCCCCCAGAGCAGCCGCCAGTTCTCCCGCCACCGTATCGGCGTTGATGTTGTAGGCTTGGCCTGTCTCATCGGCAGCCACGCTGGAGATCACCGGAATCTGTCCACCTTCCAATAGGGTTTGCAGCAACTGGGGGTTGATGCTGCTCACTTCCCCAACAAAGCCGATCTCTGCCCGGCCCTGGGATCGCGCTTTGATCAAGTTGCCATCCCGCCCGCACAGCCCCACCGCCGATCCGCCGGCCAAGCTGATGAGCTGGACGATCTGCTTATTAACCTTGCCCACCAACACCATCTCCACTACTTCCATGGTGGCGGCATCGGTAACCCGCAAGCCATCCACAAACTTGAAGGGAATGTCCAGTTTTTGTAGCCAACTGTTGATCTCCGGCCCCCCCCCATGCACCAACACCGGGCGGATCCCCACACAGGCCAGAAAGACGATGTCTCGGAGCACCTCGGCCCGTCGCTCTTGGTGCACCATGGCTGCGCCGCCGTATTTGATGACAATAACGCGGCCCTGGTACTGCTGAATGTAGGGTAAAGCCTCGATGAGGATCTGCGCCCGCGTAAGGGGATCACACGCCGACCCGGTCGCCTCAGAAAGGGAAGAGTTGGTTTGCACTGCTGTAAGTCCCTAGAAGTCCAGAAAACCTGACCTAGAGTATCCCATTCTGCTTGCAAAGCAGATCTCAGGCTTTGGGCGTCAACTGGTGGTTTTTTTTCAAGCTCGCTTCCCCAACCCAAGGACAATTTGGTTGAGGAATCGCCGTCAATCTTCAGGTATGGAACGGGATCGCCAGCAAAGGCAATAGGGACAACCCCAACCAGGCCCAACCCCGAATGGAAGAAGAATGGGGTAGGGGATCGACGGGCCCTGACTCTGCCTGCTGCAGCAGGGCATCGATACGCTCCTGCAGCCGTTGCCCTGAGTCTGAACTCACGGCCATTGCAAAGCCAACCCAGGCCGCCGCCGGTTGCTCCACCACGCCATAGCCCACCACCTGCAGCAGGGCCTCTCCCAACAGCAAGGGATCCACCCGTTGGGCAGCCCAGCGATCCGCCCGCAGTTCCCGCAGAGTGAGCAATTCCTGCCAGAGGGCCTCGGTGTTGGGCAGCCAGCCGGTGAGGCGTCGCAGCCAGCCCACCCCAAACATCCACAGGGTGTCGCGGTAGTGGCGATGGGCTTCTTCGTGAGCGATTACAGCCCGCAAGTGCTCATCATCCAACTGCTCCAGCAGGCCGCGGCTGACCACCAACTGGGCATTCCACACCCCCACTTGGGCAGCAAAAGGGATCTCCAAATCCAGCACATAGGCCGGAGAGCCATGCAAATCCACCTGGGCCAGAGCTTGCAGGTGGGCACGTCGATAGGAGCGCCAGTATTCCCAAATCCAGTGCAAGGCCACGCCGCCGGCCACGGCCAGCAACAGCAGAGCACAGCCGTAGCAGAACCAGCCTCCTGCCCCGGCCATTTGTCCCCACGGCCCCATCCAAGCCAAAGCAAGGGCAGTCATTAGCAAAAACAGCGGCGGCAGCAAGAAGTGGATCCAGGCCCACTGCCAGCGCTGGGCCCAGGAACCAGCTCGATCCAGCCGCACCTGGGCCCGCCACAGCCAACTCAGGGCCAAACCCAACAGCAACATGCCCAAGTGGCTCATTGGGGATCCCTCCTGGCCTCGCGGGCCGCCCGCAACCGCTCGGCAATCGCCTGCAACTGGGACACGCTGGCCTGATCCAGGCTATCGGCAAAGGCTGCCACGGTGTCTGGGTCGCCCACCGCCAAAAACTGCTGCAACTGGGCAAAGGCCCTGAGGCTGGCAGCTTCCTGGCGAGAAAGACGGGGCCGCCACAACATCGGCAGACTCCGCCCTTCTGCATCGGTGCGACGTTCACAGCTCACCCAGCCCTTCTGGCTTAGGCGCCGCAAAACGGTAGTTACAGAGGCATAGGCCAACTCTCGGTCGGGATCGGCCAAGATGCGCTCGTGGATTTGGCGGGTGCTGGCACTGCCCAGCTCCCAAAGGATATCGAGGATCTCGGATTCCAGAGGGCCTAGTGAGAGTTGCTTGGGACGATGCTTGGGCAACATAAACCCTGGCAGGGTAGGGATCCCTATCTAGATTGACATACTCTCATACTCTCCACAGCTATGGCTTGCTGGAGCACCGCGGCAGAATGGCTCAGGGAGCAGTCCGGAGAGCGCCGTCTTCCGAGAGGAAGCGGGAGCTGAGGAAAGGACGCAGCGCCTGGGGGATGCGAATCGAGCCGTCCGGCTGCTGGTGATTTTCCAACAGGGCGGCCAGAGCCCGTCCCACCGCTAAGCCGGAGCCGTTCAAGGTGTGGACGAAGTGGGTGCCCTTTTGCCCTGCTTCTTTGTAGCGCAGGTTAGCGCGGCGGGCCTGGAAATCCCAGCAGTTGGAGCAACTGGAGATCTCGCGGTAGCGGTTTTGGGAGGGGAACCACACCTCCAGATCGAAGCAGCGGGCTGCTGAAAAACCTAGATCGCCGGTACACAGCTCCACTACCCGGTAGGGCAGCTCCAGCATCTGCAAAATGGCCTCGGCATCTTGCACCAGCTTTTCGTGTTCTGCCTCCGACTGGGTGGGGTGGGTAACTTTGACCAGTTCCACCTTTTGAAACTGGTGCAGCCGGATCAGGCCCTTGGTGTCCCGGCCATAGCTGCCGGCCTCGCGGCGAAAGCAAGGTGTGTAGGCACAGAAATAGAGCGGCAGGCGCTCGGCTGGGATCACCTCCTCCCGGTACAGGTTGGTGAGGGGCACTTCCGCCGTCGGGATCAGCCAGAGGTCGTCGTCGGCACAGCGGAAGCTCTCAGCGGCAAACTTGGGCAGTTGCCCTGTCCCCTCCAGAGCAGCGCTGTTGACCAAAAAGGGAGGGATCACCTCGGTGTAGCCAGCGGCAATGTGGCGCTCCAGCATCATGGCGATCAAGGCCCGCTCCAGAGCCGCCCCTGCCCCTACCATAGCCACAAAACGGCTCTGGGCTACCTTGACGGCACGGCCAACCTCCAGGAGGCCCAGCTTTTCGGCAACCTCGTCGTGGGGAAGGACGGGGTGGGTGGGTTTTAGCTCATCGCCCCAGCGGCGCACCTCCACATTGTCGGCCTCATCCTGCCCAACCGGCACGCTGGGCAAGGGCAAGTTGGGCAAGGTGAGCAACCGGGCGCGCACCTCCTCCTCCAGCTCCCGCTCCCGCTGTTCCAGTTGGGCGATCTCGGCCTTGAGATCTGCCCCCTGCTGCCGCAGGGCCGCCACCTCCGCTCCCTGGGGATCCGCTCCCTGGCGGATGAGCTCGCCGACCTTCTTGCCGAGGCTGTTGCTTTCTGCCTGCAGAGAGCCGCGTCGGGCCTCCAAGCGGCGGCGCTCCCGATCCAACTGAAGAATGCCGTCCAGGTCGACACTGGCCCCGCGCTTGTCCAGGGCTTGGCGTACCTCTTCTGGGCGATCCCGCAGCAGCTTCAGATCCAGCACGAGACTTGCCTGTGAGACGACCTCTGGCTATTGCTTCAGCCAGCTAAACATGGCCCTTAGCTCTTTGCCCACCTTCTCGATGGGGTGCTCCGCCTCGCGGCGGCGCATTGCCGTAAAGCCGGGCTTGCCGGCCTGGTTTTCCAAGACAAACTCGCGGGCAAACTGGCCGCTTTGGATTTCTGACAGGATCCGCTTCATTTCAGCGCGGGTTTGCTCGGTAATAATGCGGGGGCCACGGGTGTAGTCGCCGTATTCTGCTGTGTTGGAGATGCTGTGGCGCATCTTTTCCAGGCCCCCCTCGACGATGAGATCCACGATTAGCTTAACCTCGTGCAGACACTCGAAGTAGGCCAGCTCCGGCTGGTAGCCTGCTTCCACCAGGGTCTCAAACCCCGCCTTGATCAAAGCCGTGAGGCCGCCGCAGAGCACCACCTGCTCGCCGAAGAGATCTGTTTCAGTTTCCTCGCGGAAACTGGTCTCCAAAATGCCGGCCCGCGTGCCGCCGATGGCCTTGGCATAGGCCATGGCCCGCTCCCGCGCGATCCCGGAGGCATCTTGATGGACGGCAAACAGACACGGCACCCCCTGGCCTTCCTGGTAGGTGCGCCGCACCAGGTGACCGGGGCCCTTGGGAGCGACCATGATGACATCCACGTCTGCGGGCGGCTGGATCTGCCCGAAGTGGATGTTGAAGCCGTGGGCAAATAGGAGCACCTTCCCCGGCTTTAGATGCGGGCGGATCTCGCTCTGGAAGACGGTCTTTTGCACTTCGTCCGGTAGCAGGATCATCACCCAGTCGGCGGCAGCCGCAGCATCTACTACAGTCTTGACCGTCAACCCGTCCCGCTCCGCTTTGGGCCAAGAGGGGCTGCCGGGGTAGAGGCCGACGAGGACGTTGACACCGCTGTCGCGCAGGTTGAGGGCGTGGGCATGGCCCTGGCTGCCGTAGCCGATGATGGCGACGGTCTTGCCGTCCAGCAGATCCAGGTTGGCGTCAGTGTCGTAGTAGAGGCGGGCCATAGTCGGGCTGGGTAGTTTGGTGAGCTGGCGTTTGATTAGGATAGCAGGATCTGGGGGATCCCCAACAGCAGAACTAGAGGCCATGGTGCACCGTTTTTACCCACCGCAACCGCTTGGGCTGCACACACATACGAGCCGTGGTCACGATCATGACCGGCAGCCAGTGGAGCATGTACACCAAGCCCAGAGCCGTACGCCACCAGAGTTTTCGCCCGCGCAGCCCCTCCACCTGGCGCAGGCCGCGGTAGAAGGCCACCGTCACAGATCCCATGACCAGGGCGTTCAAGGGGAGCAGCACCGAGGAGTGGCCCGTCAACAGCACCCAGAGGGTATCGGGAACTAAGGCCATCGGCAGCAGGTACTGAGAGATGAAAAAGGCCCAGAGATCGACTGTCTTGGCCATGCCCAGGCGGCGGCTGAGGATCCCTGGCCAGTAGTCGAGGTAGCGCTGGTAGCCCCCCTCCGCCCAGCGGCAACGCTGGTGCCAAAGGCTTTTCCAAGAGGTGACTCCCTCTTCGACGATGGCCGGCTCCGTCAAAAAGGCAATATCCACCCCCGCCAGGTGCAACTTAAAAGTAAGATCCAGGTCGTCGGTGAGGCTGTTCTCGTTCCAGCCGCCGCACTTTTCCAGGACATCCCGTCGCACCAGTTGGCCGTTGCCTCGCAGCTCCCCAATCCCGCGGATGGCCACCCGCTGCTGCTGCAAGTAGGCATCGGAGGCCATCTCCGCCACCTGGCCCAGGGTCCAGAAGTTGACGTTGGGGTTGCTCAAGGCTTTGCGCACCTGAACGGCGCCGATTGTCCGTCTGCCGGGGCGGGGGGTCTGGCCGAACAGCGGCAGGGTGCGAGTCAGCAAATCCGGGGGCACAATGGCGTCGGCGTCGCAGACCAAGATAATCTCCCCCCGCGTCAGGGGCAGCACCTCGTTGAGGGCGCCAGACTTGCCGCCTCCTCGCCCTGGTGGCCGTCGGTAAACTCGCAGGTGAGGGATCCGCTTTTGGGCTTCCTGCAAGATGTCGGGGGTAGCATCGCTGCTGGCATCGTCAATGGCCCACAGCTCCAGGTGGCTGCTGGGGTAATCCAACTGGGTGAGGCTGTGCAGCAGCCGCGGCAGCACTGCGCTTTCGTTTTTGGCCGGGATCAACACCGCCACTCGCGGCAGAGGAGAACCCGCCAGCGCTAAGGGCTGAGCCCCGCCCACCTCAGGCAAAGGCAGGGAGGCCGTTTCGGCGGCGGCGGGATCCCAGGCCATTGTTCCAGGAGGGTAAAGCCTCAAGCGGGGCGGCAGAGCCGCCGGTTGCAGCCGGAACAGGCGGTTGATGTGGATGACCATGAAGGTGGCCAGGCCAACGGTAAACCAGCGGGCTACCGCTACCTGGTGCATCAGGCTGACCAGCCCCCACACCGTCGCCAGAACCAGGAAAGCTTTGAGACGGCGGCGCTGAGCCGAGGTGAGCAACCAATCGGGAAGATGTAGGTCCTCGAGGGGGGCAGGCTCTGACCAGACAAACTCAGACATGGCGAGCATCTCGTAGGTAACAACTTTGCCCGTACGCACCAGCCGTCCCAAGCTTGAGCCCAGCGGCTGTTAAGAGGCCGTTAATTATTGTCACCTATTGTGTTGCCACCGACTTGGGTTAAGACCAAAGGTCTTGATCTGCTACCCCACAGCAAGGGATCCCTGTCCTCCCAAAGGATATGAAGAGCTTATGGGTTGCCGCGAATTTCCTTGATCACCCCATCTTCCAGCAGGATCTCCACCTGCATTTTCTGGATCAGGTTGTCTCCCTTTTGCACGCGGAAGAAGCTCTCCACGCTGCCCTGGAGCACCTCTTGGTTCAGCTCCAGGTTGTTCAGTTGGTTGATCTGCTGAAGCAACTGGTTTTTTTGATCCAAGAGCTTGATCTTTTGCTCGTTCACGCGGCTTTTCACCGCTTCCACCTGTTGGAGCACCTGGGGGCTGTTGGGGTTAGGGCTTTGCTTCTCCAGCTCGGCAATGGCCCGCTTGCCCTGAAACTCCAGTTGCTGCATCTGAGCATCGGTGGCTTCGATCTGCCGCTCCAATTGTTCCTGCATTTCTTTCTTCCAAAGGGGGGTGACCACCACCTTGACAGGGATGGTGCGCTTGAGCAGTAACTGAGTGCCGTTGCCGACGTTGTTTTCTTCCATAAGACCTATCCAGGCAGACTACCAAGCAAATCAGGGGGCCCTGTGCTTACAGAGAATTGTCCTCTAGCAACCTTGGAGAAGGAGGCTTGACAGACCACAACTCTCCCCGCCGCGGCGGAGAATCCGTCTACTTATCCTACCGGCTGGGATCCCCGTAGTAAAGTCTGGATCGGGGGGAAATGGCAGTTTTGGTTAAGGATCTTGAAGGCCGCTGCCGTGCGGCGCCGCAAAGTCAGTTAGCGTGAAAGACGGTGTTCTCGGATTTTGCAGCAGCCATGAGCGAACTGGCCTCAACTCCCTGGCAACCCTCGGCAGGGGCTGCCCAGCCGGTGCGGATCGCCTCCCGCAAAAGTGAGCTGGCCTTGGCCCAGACCCACTGGGTGATGGAGCAGTTGCAGGCCCACCATCCAGGATTGCCGCTGGAGCTGCACACCCTTTCCACCCAGGGAGACATCATCCTGGATGTGGCGCTGGCCAAAATTGGCGATAAGGGCCTGTTTACCAAGGAGCTGGAGGTCAGCCTGCTCAACGGCAGCAGCGATCTAGCGGTGCACAGCCTTAAGGATCTGCCCACCCGTTTGCCGGAAGGCCTGGTCCTGGGGGCGATTACGCAGAGGGAGGATCCTTTGGACGCGCTGGTGCTGCGGGAGGAGCTGCGTGGCTACCAACTGGCCACCCTGCCCGAAGGGACGGTGATTGGCACTTCGTCGCTACGGCGACTGGCCCAACTGCGCCACGCCTTTCCCCACTTGCAGTTTAAGGACGTGCGGGGCAACCTTAACACGCGCCTGGCCAAGCTGGAGCGGGGGGAGTACGATGGCCTGATTTTGGCGGTGGCCGGCCTAAAGCGGCTGGGCAAAACCGACCGGATCCACGAGGTGCTGGATCCCAGTGTGTCTCTGTACGCGGTTGGCCAGGGATCCCTGGGGATCGAGTGCCGGCAGGGGGATGAGCGGATTCTGGAGCTCATCCGACCCTTAGCCGATGCGGAGGCCACAGCCCGCTGCTTGGCCGAGCGAGCTTTTCTGCGGGCTTTAGAAGGAGGGTGTCAAGTGCCCATCGGCGTCCACAGCCAAGTCCAGGGGGAAGAGCTGCACCTGACCGGCATGGTGGCCGACCTAGAGGGGCGACGGCTCATCCGCGATACCCAGACGGGATCCACCGCCGATCCGGAAGCGGTTGGGGTGGCCCTGGCGGAGAAGCTGAAGCAGCAGGGAGCCGACGAGATTTTGCAAGCCATTTTTGCCCAGGCCCGCCGTTAGGCTTTCCTACTTTTTCTGAGTAGGCTTTGAGAACTTCAGCTAGGGTCAGCTGAAGAAAAGGGGGAACAATGAAGTCCCCCCTACGTGAATTGCACTCAAATGGGAAATTCGCATTCGCAGCAGCAGTATCTAAGCTCTAGCTTAGCTCCCAAAACCGCCGTATCATCTTGAACTACTAAGGTCACTTGGTTGTTGGCAATCTCTGCCGGCGAGAGGGTTAGAGTTTTGGTGAAGGTTTGGCCAGGCGGAATTGGGGAAGGCGGACTTGAGAAAGTATACAAAAACCCCGCTTGAGTTAAAGTCCCGCCGTTGTATAGGTAGTACTTGTCGTTCCCGGCATCAGGAGTTGTGTTACTTGTTGCCTGCAAGTTATTGCGATAGGTAAACGTAAGGGTGCCTCCCATCCGGCAGCCCGTTTTACAAGGGGGGCTCCATTGGAAGGTATGAGCAAAGAGTTTATCGGCTTGGGGCTCTCCCCAGTTGACTGTCCCGAAAGGGCCCTGGAGAGTTTCCCAAACTTTGGGTGGAACCTCCGATTGCAGGGGGGAAGCAGGGTTTGGCGGAGGAGCGCTGAGGGTTACTGAGCGCAACACCATGGGTCTCGAGCACGGAAGGCCAGGCAGAGGTTTTGGCGAAGGGGGGAAAGGAACCTGGCGGAATAGCTCATCTACAGTTTCTGAGGATCCTACCGGAGCTATGGGAACTGGGGAGGGTATCGATCTAGGCACAGAAGGCATAGGCCGCCTAGCTGGCTCCGGGGCCTGAGCCACTAAAAGATGATCTTCAGCCAAGATGATCTTCAGCCAAGGCAACACCCGAAAGAGAACCACTCTCCCAAAGGGGCGTAAGTAGCAAAGCCAAAATGCCCAAACGCAGTCCTACTTTCATTTGTATTCTCCAAATCTTGATAGAGATGCCCAATTCCTTCTCAGCTCAAGCCAAAGCTGAGAATCTACTAGCAAAGACGTTGGGGAATACAAGCAGGTTCCTTAAACTTTGTAAATTCTTGTGAATTCCAGCTCAATTCCAGCTTTTTCCTTTGCTTGATCATGTAGCGGGGCTTGGCTTCCTAGAAGGGCAAGAATTAGAGACGGGAGAAAATCCGCCGCTCAAATTTCAGCCCCAGCCAGATCACGCCGATCCCACAGGCCACCAGCACCGCCGATTTGGTCATCAGGTTGGTCTGGTACTCGAAAAAGCGGGTCAGCACCACCAAGGTCAGGCCCAATAGCCCCTGCCAGAAGCGGCTCCGCCGCCTCCGCTGCAGCCCTTCCCAGCAGAGCACCACCGACAATCCCACGAGCAAAAGGGTCACGATCCAGGGAGCAAAGAAGGCCAAGGCTACCTTTGCGGTTAGGTTCAAAGGCAGGGCGCTGCGGATCCCCAGCAAAAGCGCCAAGGCAACCAGAGAAATCAGAACAGCAGCATCCTTCAGCCAAGCAGAAACGGGCTGGGATCGCTTTGCCTGCCAGCCCTGCCACCAGCTCCAACCGGCCAGCAACAGCAATCCTGCTGCCGACAAGCCCGCCCAGGGATCCCCAGCTTGGAACAAGGGCAGGGGTTTGGGATCCCAGTCCCAGGCGTCACGAAAGCTCCAAATGTAGAGCAAGAAGCCCAACCCCAGCAAAGCCAGCCCCTCCGCCGTCGGGATCAGATCCAAGCCCTGCTCCTGCTCGCCACCCTGGCCCTCTTCTCCGGTCCAGATCCGGCTTAGCCAGTGCCCATGGCGTTGGTGCCCGACTCCCAGCCCCCAGACGACGGCAAGGCCAAGCAGCAGCCAGAGGGTCCAGCTGTCCCAGCGCTCTGCCAACCTTTGTAGCGCCAGGCCGAAGTTCACCAGCGCCAAAGCCAAGATCCAGCGGGAGCGGCACCCATAGGCAAGAGGCAGCAACAGGCCCAGGGCCAGCCAGGGGTAGAGAGGATCCAGAACCGAGCTGATCCCCTCCTCCCACAGGGTAGTTATCCCAGCCAGGGCGAATAAGAGACAGGCCAAGATGCCGCTGGGGGTGTGGACCAAGCTGTAGGCCATGGCCAGGCTGCCCAGCCCCCAGGCCAAGAACAAGCCCGCCGGGGATCCCCCGATTTGAACCCACTGGGCCATCAGGCCAATGGCGGCCCCCAAAGACAGCTCGCCGGCCATCAACAAAGCGCTGCCTAAGCGCGGGGATCCCTGCTGCCAGAGCCGCAAGCCGGCCACCTGCAGCCCCACCATGAGGGCCAGGGATCCCAAGGCTCGGGCCGAGCGGGGAATGGCGTCCCAGTTGGCGGCCACGAAGGAGATCACCCCCAAGCCCACCAGCACGGCGCCCAACAGCAGCAGCAACAGGGCAAAGCGGCTGCCAGCTGTTCGCGGCAAGCTGTCCAGTTGGTAGTGCTCGCGCAGGCGATCCCGCTGCGCCGGCTGGATGAGCCCCTGCTCCACCCAGGTGTCCAACAGGTCGGCCAGTTGGCGGCGGAAGCGCTCGTCAGGGCCGGGGGGGCGGGGAGAAGTCATGGCACCCTCACCCCCAGCCCCACGCCCCCCCGGCAGGAGAGGGGAGATTGGGCTCAGTAGCCGGGCGCCCTCGCGGCAGCCCCGCTTGG
>NZ_JANSHJ010000007.1:0-96346 GCF_047502615.1 Synechococcus sp. W60.3
GCCAGGCGGAACCAGCGGCGAAAGTGGTGCAAGATCTCGTTGTGGCGTTCGCTGCGCTCCAACTGACGGCGACGGCGGCGCTCTGCCATCAGCGGGTCTGTCCCGGCACAGGCAGGGATCCCGCTGCTGCGAAACTGGGGCGGCTCATCCGGATCCAAAACCACCTTGCCCCCAGCAGGGTGATGCAAGAGGGGGGGCATAGGAGGCAGGAGCTCGGCGGATCCCCACTCCACCTCCGGCTGCGCAGCCAGGGCGAGCAGATGGCGATTGAGAGGGTGCTCAGGGTGGGTGTCAAACAACAGCTTGAGTTGGGAGTGGCTGAACTGAAAATCCAGGCGAAACTGCTCCACCGAAAGGCTGCTGCGCCCCTTTTGCAGAGTCTCCTGGCCAAAGTAGAGCATCACCAGCAGAGGATAGATGGGCAGGGGGCGATGGGGCGGGATCAGCATGGCCCACATCGCGTCAGTCCAGTGGGGGAGCAAAATCTCCGCCTGTTTGCCCTTGCCCACCACCTGCAGCATTTTGGGGTGTCCCGCCTGCCAGCCACAGGGGTGGTCGTCGAAGCCACAGGTTTGCCGCCCCTGATCCACGCTCAAGGGGTAGCGCCCGTCGTAGAGGCGAAAAGGACAGAGATCCCGGTCTTCGGCCAGAAAACGCTCGTCCTGCCACAGATGGGCGGCCAAAGCATGACAACCAATGCCCTCCTGGCTGTTGCAAGCCTTAAGCCAGCGCCGTTCCGCCAATTTGCCGCCCACTTTGCTCGGCGCCAGGGGTTGGACAAGGCCGTTTTCCCCTTGGTTAAACAGGGGCCACACCAAGGGCTCCCCCGTCTCCGGCAGGGTGGGCAGCAGGGGGTGGACTTTGCTGTAAAACGGGTCGCAAATGCGCTGGGCCACCTGCTGCAGAGGCAGGCCATGAGGGGATCCCACCGCCGGCAGAAGAGATCCCGAGCCGGCCTGGGCGCGATGGTACTGGATGGCCAGGGCCACTTCTACTCCTATTGGACGCAGTTCCGGCGTCAACTGCCGGTAACGCTGCAGCAGCCGCGAGGCTTGCACAAACAGGTCGTAGCGCCGAACTGGGACTGCGTCAGCCATAGGGTTGCCGGAGAAATTCCTCGCCGACTTGAGCAAAAGCTGGCTATGGACGAGCTTCTCGGTCTCAAACAGGATCGAGATTGGGTTTGTTGTGTCTGCAAATGCTGATTTGCCGAGCGCAGCGGCAGGAAGGCCCGTTTCGCTTGGCACCAGGTCAGTTGTCAGTGTAGTAGAGAAACCCCGGCGCGGAAAGATTTTGCGACTTGCTCCCGCCAAAACCAGCGGCAACAGGCTAGCAGGGAACGATGCTCCGGCCCTAACTCGGTTACCGAGAGCCGGTGCGGCGGTTTCGCTTTCGGCAATCCCATACCTTTTCCGGGATCCCCGGCTGCCTGGGCTACCATAAAAAGCTGTAGGGCTTTTGCATGAAGCATCACAGGTCATGGCCAATATTCAGCGGGATCCTGAGGTCAACGGGTCGGCGGCCACCGCCCTTTCTTCACAGCCTCAGCCTTCGGCGCCCCCCTTGCCTTTGCTGGTTATGTTTCGCCTGGGCCTATTTCAGATGGGCTTGGGGATGATGTCGCTGCTGACGTTGGGGGTGCTCAACCGGGTCATGATCGACCCGGAGCTGCTGGCCATCCCGGCTACGGTGGTGGGGGGATCCCTGGCCATGCACCAGTTGGTGTCTCCAGCCCGCGTCTGGTTTGGGCAGCTTTCCGATGCCAAGCTTTTGTTGGGGACGCACCGCAGCGGCTATGTGCGCCTGGGATCGGTGTTGTTTGCCCTGTGCATCTTCTTGGCGGTGCAGGTGGTGTGGGGCTTGGGGCAGAGCTTTGCCAACAGCGGCTGGTCGCCGGCTACCTACGGCTGGATTGCTCTGGCTGCCTTGATGTTTGCTCTCTACGGGCTGTGTCTGAGCGCCTGCTCCACGCCCTTTGCGGCGCTGCTGGTGGATGTTTCCGATGAGCACAACCGCTCCCAGTTGGTGGGGATCGTCTGGTCGATGCTGATGGTGGGCATCGCCGGGGGGGCGATTGGCTCGGCGGTGCTGCTGCGCGGCCTGGATCTAGAGAATCTCCAGAGTACGATTAACCGCCTCTTTATCGTCATTCCTGCCGTGGTGATCCTGCTGGGGGTCATCGCTACCTGGGGGGTAGAAAAGCGCTATTCCCGCTATGGATCCCGTTCCACCTTGGCCGGGCGGGAGGATCAGATTACCCTGGGCACGGCCCTCAAGGTGCTCACCGCCAGCCGCCAAACTCTGATCTTCTTTAGCTTTTTGACCCTGATGACCATGGGCCTGTTCATCCAACAGCCGGTTCTCGAGCCCTATGGCGGCGAGGTCTTTGGCATGACGGTAGCCCAGAGCACCCAACTCAACGCCTTTTGGAGTATAGGCGTCTTGGTAGGGATTGTGGTGACTGGCTTTCTCATCGTGCCTAGGCTGGGCAAGCAGACGACTGCCCGCTTGGGCTGCCTGCTGGTGGCCCTTTCTTTTGGGCTGACCATTGCCGCAGGGTTTACAGGCAAGCCGCAGCTGCTGCAGCTATGTATGATCCTGTTCGGCTTAGCCTCAGGGATCACCACCAACGGCGCCATTAGCCTAATGTTGGATTTGACAGCGGCTGAGACTGCCGGCACCTTTATTGGGGCTTGGGGCCTGGCCCAGGCGATGTCGCAGGCGCTTTCTACCCTCATTGGCGGCGCCTTGCTGGATTTGGGGCGGCTCCTCTTCCCCACTTCCTCGGTGCTGGCCTATGCCACCGTCTTTGGGGTGGAGGCGGCGGTGATGCTGCTGGCGGTGTACTTGCTGGGACGGGTGAGCGTGGCCGAGTTCCGGGAAAACACCAACCGCGCCCTGACCGAGGTGCTGGCGCTGGAGCTGGAAAGCTAACGCCCTTTGGCCGGCTCGTAGTGGCGACACCCCTGGCAGGGCCCGCTGGGGTTGACGGCGCAGCGCAACAGGGGCGAGCGGGCGTTGAAGCGGCAGGAGGGATCCCCCAGAAACTGGCCTGCTTCGGGAGGTGGGCTCACCGGGCGAATGAGGGCGCGGATGCCGCAGAGGTGATACTTGCCCTGCCGCAATTGGTAGGAATGACGCTTTTCCAAAATTAGGTAGTGCTGCTCGGCCAGTTGGATGTAGGTACCCGGATGGGGGCTGCTCTCCCAGGGGCATTCCTCCACCACCTCTCCCGAATCCGCATCGATCCACTGAATGGGCAAGGCCGGGTTGACAGAAGACATAAGGTGCCAGGGAGGCCAGCCTGGAGAACAGACCGGCAAACAATAGGATGGACGCGGTTTTGCCTGTACTCGCTCTATTTAGTGTAGAGGATTTTCCTTGGGCGGGCCGCCAATTGGGGGGGAGGGTTGAGTCCTAGGTTCTCGCGCCTGATCTAGATCTCCTTCTTCCGAAGGGAGGTCACCTCCATCTCTCCCGCCTCGAGTAGCCAGAAACCTCATCTCTTGCCGAGGGGGTTACCTTAGACCCTGTTTTCTCACTGTGGCATGATGGGTCAGAAGCAAAAATTGGTAGCCTGGCCGAGGATAGGCCACGGGTGAGCCACATCTGCCTGGAGCGACCGGAGTCCTTATGGTAGGGCAAACCTTGGCTGGCCGCTATCAGATCCTAGAAGAACTGGGATCCAGCGGGCAAACCTACCTGGCCCAAGATGGCCATTGCCCCGAACAGAGCTGGGTGGTGATCAGGCGTTGGCAACCTCGCTCTCCCAAGGGGGAAGAGCCCTCTGCTGCCCGGCAGCGATTTCAACAGGCAATGGCGCTGCGGGAACGCCTGGGATCCCATGACGCTATCCCGCGCCTGCTGGCCTATTTTGAGGAGGAAGGGGGCTTTTACTGGGTGGAAGAGTGGATCCAGGGGCAGACACTGGAACAGGCCCTGCGCCAGACCACGGAGCAAGGGCAGCTTTGGTCAGAGGTGGAGGTGCGGGCCTTTTTGCAAGATGTGTTGCAGACTCTAGCCTTTCTGCAGGGTGAGGGGGTGAGCCACGGCAATTTGCGGCCCTCTTGCTTGCTCTGCCGACAGTCCGATGGCCGTTGGATGGTATTGGGCTTGGGCCAAGCTATGGCCTCTGCCGGTTCTGGATTGGAGGCTTCCTCTGCTGGCGGCGACCTCGATGCCTTGGGCCTCCTCGCCTTGCAAGCCCTCTCAGGGATCCCGACCCACAAGCTGTTTCGCGATCCGTTGACGGGAGAGCTGCGCTGGCACGATCTGGCTCCTACCAGCGCTCCTTTCGCCGCTTTTTTGGATGGCCTGGTGGGTTGCGACCCGCGGCAGCGCTTTGCTTCGGCAGCGGCAGCTCTGGCTGCCTTGCAGGCTTTGTCTCTGGCAGAAGGTGTCTCTCCCGGCGCTGAGATCTTGCCCGACCCTGTTGCCGTCGATCCCTGGCAGGAGCCGACTACGCCGCCGCGCTCTCCCGTATCGTTGCGGGCGCGTTTCTGGATCCCACCGCTTTGGGCGGGGAGCAGCCTGGCGGCTTTGCTGGTTTTGTTCGGAGTTGCTGCCTGGCAACTGGCGGCCAACCTTAGCCGGTGGGGAGAGAAGGCAGTTGTGCCTAGGGACTCTGTCCCGCCCGCGGGAACAATGGCAAATTTGGGATCCGCTGGGCCCAACAGCTTCAGCTTCACAGAGCAGCCGCCCAATCCCTCCAAGACTGGAAGCCCTGCCCTCGACTTGGCAGATTGGGCCAAGTCCTTACGGCTCAAGGCCAAGCTGGAAGGTCCCGCCGCCATCACCGCCCTGGCCATCAGCCCGGATGGAAATCTCCTGGTTGCCGGGGGGGATGACGGCGTCATCCGCTTTTGGGATCCCCAGGCCGGCCAACTACTGCAGAGCTGGACAGGCCACGAAGGCTCGATTGAGACGCTGGCCATCAGCCCGAATGGCACCTTTTTGGTGAGTGGAGGGGCAGACAAGACGGTGCGGGTCTGGGATCTGGCTGCTCTAGGGGATCCCGCCCTGCGGTCGGGGGAGGGGGTGCCACGGCTGCAATTGCAAGGACACACCGACTTGATCAACAGCGTCGCCATCAGCCCCGATGGCCGTTGGATCGCCAGCGGCAGCGCCGACCGCACCATCCGCCTTTGGCAAGCCGAGGACGGCCAGTTGGTGCGCACCATCGACAGCGCCGCCTACCCGGTTACCCAAGGGGCAGGCATTACGGCAGTGGCCTTTGCTCCCTCTGGGTTGGCGGAAGAAGGGAGCTCGCCCTGGATCCTGGTGGCTGCCAATGGGAATCCCGCCGTCTATCTCTGGGATCCCAGGAGTGGAGCGTTGCTGAAAACCCTCGAAGCCGACTACCCCATCGAGCAGGTGCTCCTCAGCCCCGATGGCCGCCACTTGCTCGCCGCCAGCGCTTCCGGCATCTGGATCTGGAACGTGGGCACGGGATCCCGGGAGCGCACCCTGCCCCAGCCCTTATCCGGCTTGGCCACCCTTGCCCTCAGCCCCGATGGTCGCTTGCTGGCCAGCAGCACCGATCACCGCGCCCAGCAGATCAAACTCTGGGATCTGCGCAGCGGCAAAGAGTTGCGCACTCTGGGCGGCCAGACCTGGATGGTGAGCGCTCTGCTGTTCGGCCCCGATGGTCAGACCCTTCTCAGCGGCGGCGCCGATGGCGCCATTCGCATCTGGGGGCCAGAACATCCCGCCTCTGAAGCGGAGAAGGGGACTCAGCCTTGAGGAATCAAGCCAGGTAGAATACTCGACGGAGGAGGGATCCCGGCAGAGCATGGGCAGAGTAGTCATTATCGGGGCGGGGCTGGCCGGCTTGACCTGCGCCAAGGTGCTGGCCCAAGCGGGCCAGAGGGATGTTCTCGTCTTGGAAAAAAGCGATGGCCCTGGGGGGCGGGTGCGTACCGACAAGGTGGATGGCTTTCGCCTGGATCGCGGTTTTCAGGTGCTGTTCACCGCCTATCCCAAAGTGCGACAGCATTTGGATCTGGGCAAGCTCGATCCCCGTCCCTACCGTCCGGGAGCCATGTTGGCCCAACCCGGTCGCTGCTGGCTGTTGGGAGATCCCCTGCGGGATCTGTCCAGTATCTTTCCTTCCCTGCTCAACCCCTTGGCCAGCTTTGGCGACAAGCTCAAGGTGCTGCAGTTGCGGGCAGAGCTGGCGCGGCGCACCCCGGAGCAGGTTTTCCAAGAAGGACTGGGGGGATCCGATTGTTCGGTGCGGGAGTTTCTGGAAAGGTACGGGTTCTCCGCCAAGATCTGCCAGCACTTTTTCTACCCCTTTTTCCGCGGCATTCTTTTGGATCCGGAGCTGGCCAGCAGCGCCCGCCTCTTGGCCTTCTATTTCAAGATGATGGCCGAGGGAGCCATCGTCACCCCGGCCTTGGGTATGGGAGAACTGGCCCGCCAACTGGCCGGCCACCTTGCCCCAGAGCAGATCCGCTACCAAACCCCGGTGGAGCGCATCCTCGTCCAAGAGGGAAAAGTGCGCGGGATCCGCACCGCCGACGGCGAGGAGATCCCTGCCGAGTGGGTGGTCTGCGCCACCGATGCTCCTCAAGCGCGGGCCTGGCAAGCGGAGCTCTGCCCCCACGCCGCTGTACCCATCCCCACCCAGGGACGAGCGGTGACCTGCCTTTACTTCTGCGCCCCCTTTTCCCTAACTCGCGGCCCTTATCTGTACCTCAACGCCGGCGGCCAAGGCTGGATCAACCACTGGGTGCAGCTCACCCACCTCAGCCCGGCGCTGGCTCCTGCTGGCCAGCACCTCTATTCGGTGACGGTGCTGGGAAATCCCCCTCTGGGCGATGAAGAGCTGGCCCAAGCCTGCCGGGCCGAGCTGCAGACCTATTTTCCCAAAGCCCCCTTGGAACAATGGCGCCTGCTGCGGGTGTACCGGATCCCTTTTGCCCAGTTTGTGCAGCCGCCTGGCTTCCAGCAGCATTTGGTTCCCACCCGTAGCGGCCTGCCGGGCCTCCTTTGGGCCGGGGAATACACCCACCAGAGCAGCCTCGAGGGATCCCTGCGCAGCGGCGAACAGGCAGCGGCGTGGATTCTCCAAAAATCGGCGTAAATCTGTACAAAGCAATACAGACTTTCTTAAGCCTATTCCCAGCAACAAAGCCGGGATCCCGTGGTATGAAGGGGGTGAACTTGGTCGCCCACAGGGATCCCTCTGTTATGCAGAATGTTACCCTCAACCCCTTCTCCCTTTTGCAGCGCTCGCTGGAACTGGTAGGCCCTATCTATGGGCCGCTGCTGATCCTGGCTTCTCCTGGCTTTGTCATTCTCATCGTCGCGGAGCTGATCCCACTTCTCGGGGGGATCCTCTTCATTGTTGTTGCACCGATCCTAGGCGGAGCAGCCTTGTGGCTGGTGGATCAGCACCTGAAGCGGCAAGCTCCCCTGCTGGGCAACAGCCTCAACCGAGCGGTCTCGAAGGCAGTGCCTCTAGTTCTGAGCACCCTCTTAGCAGCACTCCTCTCTTGCCTTGCCTCCATCTTTCTGATCATTCCAGGCATTTATGTAGGGGTTAAGCTGGCCCTCACACCTTGTGCCATTGCTCTAGAAAATCAAGGAACTACAGGAGGGCTGCGCTACAGTTGGAATCTCGTCAAAGGTCGTTGGTGGGGCGTGTTTTGGGCCCTTCTGATTGGGGGCTTTATTCTCGGTTTTGGGGTTGGATTGATAGTTGTACTTGTCAGTAGAGTTGTGGCTGATTTTGGCGACTCTGTGGTGAACGTAGTTAGGACTGCCGCTGCCACAGCCGTTGTGCCCATCTTCTGGGTCTATGTGGTTCTCCTGTTCCGATCCCTGCAACGATTGAAGGGGCAAGCAGCCTCCTAGTTTCCGCTTTTGCCCCCATTGGGGATAGCAAAAAGGGTGCTCCCCGTGCCTAGCTTTGAGATGAGAAGGGATCCCTTTTTGGGATTTCGGCTCAACCCAAGATGTCCTAGGTGAGATCCCGTGGTATGAAGGGGGTGGACTGGGCTGCCCACGAGGATCCCTCTGCCATGCAAAGCGCCACCCTTAGCCCGATTCTGCTCTTGCGGCGGTCGTTTGAGTTGGTAGGTCCCATCTACTGGCCGCTGCTGATCCTGACCTCTTCTAGCCATATCGCGTTCTTCGTTGTAGGTCTGACCTCACCTTCCCTCGGGATGATCCTCTCCTTGCTCCTCCTGGCCTATGTCCTAGTCGGCGCGCCCATCTTGACAGGAGCAGCCTTTTGGCTGGTGGATCAGCACTTGAAGCAGCGAACTCCCTTGCTGGGCAATAGCTTGGATCAGGCTTTCTCTAAGGCAGTGCCTCTGATATTCGGCAGCCTCCTGGTGAATCTGATTTCCTCACTAGGGATGCAGCTGTTTGTGTTTCCCGGCATCTATTGCCGGGTAAGGCTAGCTTTCACCCTCTGCGCAATTGCCCTGGAGAACAAGGGTGCCACAGAAGGGTTGGGCTACAGTTGGAACCTGGTCAGGGGCCGTTGGTGGGGGGTGTTTTGGGCATTCCTGGTCGTGGTTTTGATCTTCGGCATCTCAATCCTGCTTTTGCCTTTTGTTGTGGCGATCTTGGGAGCTACCCTAGCTGCAGTTGTAACTGGGGGTAATACCGACATCATAGGACTTGCGCTTCTGGTTTGGGCGCCTGTGGTAGCTCTCTTAGCAGTTGTGGTCGGGTTTGCCGCTTTCACGGCAGTCACGCCTATCTTCAATGTCTACACGGTGCTCCTGTTCCGATCCCTGCAGCAGCTGCAAGCGCAAGCAGCGTAGTTTGGCTTGCCCTCACCCCCAATCCTTCCCCCCTGGCGAGAGGGAAGTTGCAGTTGGCCTAGGGAGAAGGGCGCTCCAGGATCCCTCCCCCCAGCAGGAGATCCCCGTGGTACCAGACGGCGGCTTGGCCAGGAGTGACCCCAAACTGCGGCTCGGCAAACTGCAGCTTTACCCGCTCTGGCGATTCCGGGATCACCATGGCGGGCACTGGGGGGGTACGGTAGCGCACCTGCACTTCTACCGCTAAGGGCTCGTCCGGCGCAGGGGTCGAGACCCAGTTCACCTGCCGCACCCAGGCCTCGGCTTGGGTGGCTTCTTCCCGTTCCCCCACCACCACGCGGTTCATGGCCGCATCGATGCGCACTACATAGAGCGGGCGGGAAGAGGCAATGCCCAGCCCCTTGCGCTGGCCAACAGTGTAGTGGTGAATGCCCTGATGGGATCCCAGCACGCGCCCCTGGGTATCGACAATTTCCCCCGGCCTTTGACCCAGGTGCTGATCCAAAAAGTTGCGCATCGAGCCGTAGGTCTCGATCAAGCACAGATCCTGGCTTTCGGGCTTATTTGCCGTAACCAAGCCGTAGCGCGCGGCAATCTGGCGGGTTTGGGCCTTGGTGTAGTTGCCCAAGGGGAAGAGGCTGTGGGCCAGGTGCTCTTGGCTGAGGTCGTAGAGAAAATAAGACTGATCCTTCTGCCGATCCACCGCCCGCAGCAGTTGATATCGCCCCAGCTCGCTGTTGAAACGTACCCGCGCGTAGTGGCCGGTGGCAATCTGAGAGATGCCCAGGGTCTCGCGGGCATAGGTTAGCAAGGGACCAAACTTCACCAGCTTGTTGCATTGCGAGCAGGGCAGCGGTGTGATCCCGTCCGCATAGCCGGCCACCAGGTAATCGACAATGTTGGCTTGGAACAGCTCGCGGCTATCCACAATATGGTGGGGGATCCCCAATTGCTCACAGATGGAGGCGGCGTCCACCAGGCCGTCGGTGCAGCACTGGCCTTTCCCCCGCATCAGCCAGAGAGTCACCCCCTCCACGGCATAGCCCTGTTCGTGGAGAATGGCCGCCACCGTGGAGCTGTCTACCCCCCCAGAGAGAGCCGCCACAATGCGAGGCCGAGAGGGGGAGCCGGCTATTTCTGGAGCAACGAGAGGATAGGGGCTGGTAGCCATCGCAGAGCAGAGGATCAGGAAAACCAAAGGCCGGCAAATCCTCGACGGAGCCCTCCGAGAACCCCGTCCCTACATCAGGCCGAACCCAGATCTTCAGCTTAGCTTGCTTCTGAATCGGCTGGCCGGGATCCCGGTTCCGGGAAGCCCCTTTGGCGCAGCCGCCGCAGCGAATCCAAAGCCGCCGCGGCAACGCTATCGTGGGGATCTTTGGCCAGATAGTTGAGGGCGGAAACGCTCTTGGGCGAAGGCAGATTTCCCAAGGCCTGGGCCAGCCGCTGCCGCACCAGCCAATCTTCCGACTGGGCAAACCGCAGGATGTGATCCAACGCCCGCAGATCCCCCAGTTCTCCCAGAGCAGCAATGGCCGCCTGCTGCAGCAGCTCTTCCGGCCCCTCCAACGCCCGCAGCAATACGTCGTAGGCTCGGGGATCCTTCAGGTTGCCCAGGGCCACGGCGGCGCTGAAGCGCACCAGCCACTCCACATCTTCATAAAAAGCACGCACCAGCGCCTCAAAAGCCCGCGGATCTTCCAAGTAGCCCAGGGCGCCTGCCGCATCGGCGCGAATGCCGTAGTCCGGGTCTTGGGTGAGAATCTCCAGCAGCTTGGGCAAACAGGCGTCCGTCTGCTTGATCCCCAAGGCAAACACGGCAAAAGAGCGCACCTGCAGGTTTTCGTCGTCGATGACCTGCAAAATCAGCGGCACCGCCTGCTCTGCTGGCACATCCCGCAATTGCGCCAAGGCCACCATGCGATCCGCAGGGCGCGGGCTGCGCAGCCGCTCGGCAATCTCCTCCAGACGAGCGGGGTTGACAGGATCCAAAGCAGAGACAGTCATGGCGTTAACAAATTTTTACAGTCTCTCTTCATTATGGCAAATTGGGCTGCGCTCAGATAGGGGCCGGCTTTGCCTACGCCGGTCGGGATCTCTATTGACAGGGGCTGAGGCTTTGATTGGAAATCCTAGCATTGTTGTCGAAAAAAGCAGCTCGATTGAGCCCCATCCCCAAGATTTTGGCTATTTTGGTGATGCGAGGCTCTCTCCCGGTGGTCTCTATGCTGAAATCTCTACCTGCTCGCCAACTGTTCTCACTTGGGATCCTCTTGTTGTCGGCAGGGGGCCTGGTCTGCTTGTCCCCTCGTTTGTCTTCTGCGTTGGCCAACGAACAAGCGGTTCCCGAAGCGGAGCTGGCGCTGCAGCCCCTCTTGCCCCCGGGATCCCGCATCCTCCGCTCCCGTCGGCTGAGCGACACAGAAGCCGAGATCTGGGTGGAGTCGCGCGGCGGCAGCAGCCCTGTAGTTATGCGGCTCAACGCCTCAGGCCGTTGGGAACAGGATATGAACGCTACTCTGGCCCGCGGAGCCAGCCAGATGCAGGCTCTTGCCCGGCAACAAACGGCGAGCCTGCCTCCAGGTTTTGGCCAGACTGCCCCCGACCAACCTCCGCCCCCGCTTGTGCCCTCCCTCTTGCAAACCACTCAAGCCGCCTCCAGCCTGATCCCACCGGTGGATCGGGAGCAGGAAACCCAGCGGGCCTTGAGTGGGGCGGGACGGGCGGATCCCTTTGTGCCCCAAAACGTGCGTGCCCCTGAGCCAACCCTTAACCTGCCACCTCTACCTCCGCCGCCGGAGCTGCCGCCGCCCGGCAATGGTGGCGAAGTGCCCGTAGCAGTGACCACGCCGCTCCCGACCCCCACTCGTGACCCGGCGGCCTTTGCCCGCAGCGTGCAGGTTTCTGGGATGATCCAGATTGGTGGCGAATCCTTTGCTTTGGTTTCCGGCCCAGGCGTCATTCCTTCTGTGGTGCAGGCCGGGCAAAACTACCAAACTGCCAGGGTGGCCGGAGTGTCGGTGCCGGAGCGACGGGTTGTGCTCTCGGAAGGAGGCGAGACCGTCGTGAAGACAATGCAAGACACCACTGTGATCGTGGGTGCGCCCTAGCCGTGGCTATTCCAGAACACAACGAGACACCAGAGAGACTGGCGGTTTGATGCAGTCTCCTGTCTTTGGGCAAGGGATTTTTCCAAGGTCAAGTCTAACTCCCCTCTCCCTCTGGGAGAGGGGCTGGGGGTGAGGGGGGACTCCCTCTGGGAGAGGGGCCGGGAGCGAGGGAGTCTGGAAAAGTCAAAAACGGGGCTCGCTGTTGAGGCGGGACGGCTGCTGTTTTAAATAGCGCAAGAACTCCCGCAGTTCGGCCTCATTTAGTTGGTGGCGCGACTTTTTTTGGAAGCGACGCTCCAAGAACTCTTGTCCTTCCTTGCGGCCCCAGCCAATACGCTGCATCTCGACATCTGTTTGAGCAATGATGTCGGATAAATCATCTCCATAGGCCCCTGGCTCGCTCAGATTGGGCAACTCTGGGGAAGTCGGCTTCGCCGGGATCCCTATCGACTCAGGAGCTTGAGGGGCAGCAGAAGAGTGGGTGCGCCCATTGGCCAAGTCAGGAGTGGGCAGGTAGGGCATCCTGGCGGCAGCAGAATCCACCCCCAAGCTCAGGGAAGTTGTGGAATGACCGAATCCTGCGTGGTTTAAAGCGCGCTTCAGCGCAGCATCTTCTGCTTCTTCTACTGTGTTGGAGCCGGCAATACCACTGCCCAGAACCGTGTTGTTGACCACCACCTGGGCTTTGACGATGTAGATCCCTTCTTCCACCCGCAACAGATCGGTGAGCAAACTGCCCATAGGGTACCGCTCTCGAAAGTCTTGGATCATGTTGGCGTCAGAACCTGTTGCTGCTGAAGCTCTGACTACAAGTTAGCCCGAAAGTTAACTTGGCATCCAGATCTCAATCCAATCCCACCCTCAATATCGACATTGAATTGATATAAAGCGAGAGATCTCAACAAGAGGGAGCTGTCCGAGCAGATAACATCCCGGCTGGTGAGGGTATGCTATGGCCAAGGAATCCAGTTATATTAAGCAAGCGTCAACCCACGTGGCTGGCTTGGAAAACATGAATTATCAGCAGCTCAGCCTTGACTCTTAGCTCTATTGTCGGCGCCAAGACAGATGGGGGACTATGGCCAGCGATACCATCGGGGTCAGCTCAGCGAGTTTGGGACGGGCAGCCATTCGAGAGCGCAACTACGGCACTGCTTTGCAGTTGCTCCGGCGGGCTTATCGTGCGGATCCCAGCCCAGAGAATGCCCGTTGGCTGGCCACCGCCTACGAAGAAGCGGGGTACCTGCAATTGGCCGCTCTGTACCGAGAATTGGCCCAAGAGCGCAGGGAGACTCCCAAAGCGATTCAATTTCAGGCCCCCAAACCTCCCAGCACCCTTGAGGAGCTGAAGCAGCCATCTCCTGAACCGCCGGATCGCAAGACCATTCCCTTGCCGCAGCCGATCCCACGCCCAACCCCACCCGCATCTCCTCCGGATCAGCCAATTTGGGTTTACAAGCCCACCCCCATTGACCCCAAAAGCATCAGCCGGCAAACGCCCCTTCGACCTCAGGCCGCGGAGCCTGCCCCTTCCCCTCAACAATCGGCGGAGAGGAGTAACTATTTGCCGGTTCAACACGCGCCGGATTTGAAAAACCCGCAGCAGGGATCCCCCTTCCTGCGGCGGCTGAACCAACTGCATCGCCAGTTTAAGGATCGGCCCACGGCGGAGCTGGCTTTGCAACTGGCGGAAGCCTACGACGAGCAAAAGAACTTCAAAGAGGCCCAGCGCTACTACCGAGAAGTGTTGGATCTGGACGATTCCTGGCTGTTGCGACCGATGGTGCAAGAGCGCCTGGAAGAGCTGCGGCAACTGCAGGAGCAGGGCTCTTTGGCGGATCCCTCGGCCCAAAGTTTGCTCAAGCTGGCCGAGAAGTTGGAGCAGGAGGGGGAAATCGCCCGGGCCGAGCAAGTCTACCGCCAGATCCTGAAGATGGATACCACCCTGGACGTCCATGCCAAGGCTCGCAAGGGGCTCAACCGGCTCTATCCCGACGGGAAACGGTGAACGGCAGGCCGCCCCATTGCCTCTACAGCCGGCAAACCAGGAAGCAACTTCTCCTCAGCGAAGATCAGGATCCCGCGGGTCGAGGGCATCTCGCAGGCCATCTCCCAGCAAGTTAAAAGACAGGGAGGTGAGCACCACCATCAGGGTGGGGGCCAGCACCAGCCAGGGCTGCAGAATGATTACCGAAGCGTTGGTGGCCAGCGACAGCATGTTCCCCCACGAGGCATCCGGCTGTTGGATCCCCAGGCCGATCAAGCTCAGCACCGACTCTGCCACGATATAGCCGGGCACCGCCAAGGTTGCCGAGATCACCACGTAGGTGGTGGTCTGGGGCAGGATATGGCGCACCAGCAGATACAGGGATCCGGCCCCGGCCACCCGCGCCGCCTGCACAAAGTCTCGCTCCCGCAAGGACAGCACCTGCCCCCGAATCACCCTGGCCAAGCCCGCCCAACCCACCAAAGAGAGGATGGCCACAATCACCAAAAAGCGCTCGGCATTGCTGAAGGGCACACCGGTCAGCGGGTTCACCTGCAACACCGCCGCCAACGACACCAGCAAATACAGCGTCGGGATCGACATCAACACCTCAGTCAGCCGCATCAGCAGCGTATCCACCCAGCCGCCGAAGTAGCCGGATATGGCCCCCACCAGCAGACCGATGGGAAAAGAGATGCCGATGCCCACCAGGCCAACGAACAGGCTGACGCGCCCACCGTAGACCAGACGGCTGAAGTAGTCGCGGCCTTGATCGTCCGTGCCCAGCAGGTGTAGCCGCGCTACGGGCAGCCCTTCCTCCGTCCGCAGAGGGACAGTGCCGAATAGGTGTCGATCCCAGGGGATCAAACCCAACCAACGGTAAGGGGTGCCGGCCACAAACAGGCGGATCCCGGCGGGACGGCTGGTATCCACCAAAAGCGGACGTTCGCCCGTTTCCAGATCCACCGGCCCCTGGCGAGTTGGATAAACGTGGGGTCCCAGCCAAGCCCCCGACTCGTCCCAAAAGTGAATGGCGGTGGGGGGCAGAAGGGATCCCCCCGGCTGCGATTCCAGCGGGCTGTAGGGGGCGACAAACTCGGCAAAAATGGCGCAAGTATAGAAAACGAGGAGGATGTAGGCTCCTGCTTGAGCCCAGCGATTTTGGCGAAGCCGTTTCCACCACTGCATGAGGCCAGGATCCCGGTTGGGCGAGCTTTCAGGGTAGCGATACCGCGCTTATTTTCCAATCAAATCCAGAGAGCCAGAAGGCCTGATTTCTGTAGTCTAGGTCTCTTACTCCGATCCCGAACAGCCCCAACTCAGGCTCCCCTCTCCCTTCTTCCCCAAGACGGCTCAGCCGGCCAGGGAATAGCTGGGGCTGTAGAGGGGCATCATTTCCATCCGAGCTGCGGCGATTGTCTGCGGCAGCACCCCGACCAGCCGCGCCAAAATGTCATCCGGCAACTGGCTGACCAAATCGGCAGAGAAAAATTCCTCCAAACTAAAAAGCAGCACCCGCGCCCGCTGGGCCGGCAGAGGATTATCGGTGATCTGCTGCAGCCAGCGCATCCAGTGCAGCCGCTTGGCATAGGCATTTTGCCGCTCTTGATAGCCCTGGGGATGCAACAGAGCCACATCCCCAATGGGGAGCACGCCGCTCGAATCCACATCCAAGGGCCCCCCGACCGCAGCCCCCGGCCCGGCAAACTCGGCATGAAACGTCTTGCAGATGATCAGGGCGTTGGGCCGCTGTGGATCCACCATCAGCAATTGGCCACTGCTGAGGCTGCGAATCAGTTGACCTGGCTCAACCCACTGAACCAGGCTATGGCTGTTGGGAGAGGGCTCGTTCATACCCCTTTAAGATATCTCAGCTCCCCTTACCCTTACATGAGATCTTCAACTTTCGCAGCTCTGCTTGACCGAATCTTCATATTGGCAGGAGAGGGCCGAATATAGGCTTCACTCAAGCTACCGGCATCTCGCCGACAACCCGGATGGCGATCCCTTCGCCGGCCTGGCAGCGGCCAATGCGACGGGCGTAAGAGTAGCCGGCGCTGTGGAGCTCTTGCAAAAGCTCTGCGGTGTAGGCGGGATCCACCGCCACCAGCAAGCCGCCGCTGGTTTGCGGATCCGACAAGAGCAACTGCTGCCACTCCGGCAGAGAGTTGGCCTCTACTCCCTCATAGCCCTGCCAGTTGCGCCGGGCTGCGCCGGGGAAGATCCCAGCTTCAGCTAAGGAGAGCGCTTCGGTCAAAAACGGAATGGCAGCCAAATCCAGCTCGGCGCTCACCCCCGAGCCCCGGCAGACTTCCAGCAGATGTCCCAAAAGGCCAAACCCCGTTACATCGGTTAGGGCGCGAACCTGGGCTCGCTGCGCCAGTTGCGGGCCGATGCGGTTGAGCTGAGTCATCACCTGCAAAACTTCCGCGTAGCCTGCCGCGCTGAGCTGGCCCTTTTTCAGGGCGGTGGTCATCACCCCGATCCCCAGCGGCTTGGTGAGGATGAGATCGTCGCCGGGCCGGGCGGTGGCGTTGCGGCGGATGTGCTGCGGGTGGGCCAGCCCTGCCGCCACCAGGCCGAAGATGGGCTCGGGCGAATCGATGGAGTGCCCCCCGGCCAAAGGGATCCCGGCTTCCTGACAGACCTTGATTCCCCCGGCCATGATCTCCCGAATGGCCGACAGGGGCAACCTGTCGACCGGCATGCCCAAAATGGCCAGGGCGAGAATGGGCGTGCCCCCCATCGCGTAAACATCGGAAAGGGCGTTGGCGGCGGCGATGCGGCCAAAATCCACCGGATCGTCCACAATGGGCATGAAAAAGTCGGTGGTCAGGATCAGGGCCTGCTCGTCGTTGAGTTGGTAGACGGCGGCATCGTCGCTGGTCTCGGATCCCACCAGCAGCGCCGGATCCGACCAGAAAAGGGGCAGCTCTTTGAGAATCTGCTGCAGCAGCGCCGGGGCGATTTTACAGCCGCAGCCGCCGCCGTGGGAGTACTGGGTGAGGCGAAGGGGAGTGTCCATTTAGGCAAAAGGAGAAAACACAAGCTTGATTGATCTCACTGTAGCCACACCTGCAGGCAGCCGGGAAATGGGCACACCGAGTTAAGGTAAGAAAGATCCTTCTATCTGTAGCCTTGCCATGGCCTTTGTTCCCTTGCACTTGCACAGCGAGTACAGCCTCTTGGATGGCGCCAGCCAATTGCCGCTTCTGATTGAGCAGGTGGTGGCGATGGGTTTGCCGGGGCTGGCCCTGACGGATCACGGCGTTATGTACGGGGCCATCGAGCTGGTGAAACTGTGTAAAAGCAAAGGGATCAAGCCGATCATCGGCAATGAGATGTATGTTATCAACGGCGATATTCGAGACAAAAGCCGCAAGTACCCCAAGTATCACCAAGTGGTTTTGGCCAAAAATACCCAGGGCTACAAAAACTTGGTCAAGCTGACCACCATTTCCCATCTCCAAGGCGTTCAAGGCAAGGGGATCTTCGCTCGGCCCTGTATCAACAAAGAGTATTTGGCGCAATACAAAGAGGGGTTGATCGTTACCAGCGGCTGCCTGGCCGGGGAGGTGCCCCAGGCCATTTTGCAGGGGCGGCCAGAAATTGCCCGCCAAGTTGCCGCCTGGTATCAGGAAAAGTTTGGAGATGATTACTACATCGAGATTCAGGATCACGGCTATCGAGAAGACCGCTTTGTCAATGTGCAATTGGTGCGCATTGCTCGCGAATTAGGGATCCCGATCATCCTCACCAACGATAGCCACTTCATCTCCTGTTGGGATGTGGAGGCTCATGATGCTTTGCTCTGCATCCAAACAGGCAAATCCCTCACCGAAAAAAACCGCCTTCGCTACAGCGGCACAGAGTACTTGAAAAGCCCGGAGGAGATGCGCCGCCTCTGCCGCGATCACCTGGAGCAGGAGGTGATCGACGAAGCCATTGCCAACACTCTCAAGGTGCTGGAAAAGATCGAGGGCTATGACCTATTTGGGGAAACGCGCATGCCCGACTATCCGGTTCCGCCGGGCCATTCTGCCGATAGCTATCTCACCGAATTGGCCTGGCAGGGCCTGGCGAAACGCTGCGGCGTCGCCTATCCAGATCAGATTCCGGAAAACTATCAGGAGCGCCTGCGCTTTGAGCTGAATATCATCCAACAAAAGGGCTTCTCCAGCTATTTCCTGGTGGTCTGGGACTACGTTCGCTATGCTCGCGAACACGGGATCCCGGTGGGCCCGGGCCGCGGTTCGGCAGCCGGATCCCTGGTGGCCTATGCTTTGCAGATTACCAACATCGATCCCGTCAAATATGGGTTGCTCTTCGAGCGCTTTCTCAACCCAGAACGGCAATCGATGCCGGATATCGATACCGATTTCTGTATCGAGCGGCGGGGAGAGCTGATCGACTATGTAACCCGCAAATACGGCCAGGAGCGAGTGGCCCAGATCATCACCTTCAACCGCATGACTTCTAAGGCCATTCTCAAAGATGTCGGTCGGGTGCTGGATATTCCCTATGCCGAAGCCGACAAAATGGCAAAGCTGATCCCGGTCTCGCGGGGCAAACCGGCAAAATTGGAGGAGATGATCGGCGAGAACACGCCGGCTCCAGAGTTCAAAGAAAAATACGAGAAAGACCCAACCACTCACCGCTGGATCGAGCTGGCCCGCCTGTTGGAAGGCACCAACAAAACCTTTGGGGTTCACGCTGCCGGCGTGGTCATCTCCAAAGATCCTCTAGATGAGATCGTGCCCTTGCAATACAACAACGAAGGCCAAATTATTACTCAGTACTCGATGGAAGATATCGAGTCTCTGGGCCTGTTGAAGATGGACTTTTTGGGGCTGCGCAACCTGACGATGATCCAGCGGGCCGTGGAGCTGATTCGAGAGCACAGAGGGGTCACTATCGACCTGGATAACCTGCCATTGGACGACGAGAAAACTTACCAACTTTTGGAAAAAGGAGAGCTGGAAGGGATCTTCCAACTGGAGTCTTCCGGCATGAAGCAGGTGGTGCGAGAGCTCAAGCCTTCCAACTTGGAAGATATTTCCTCGGTCTTAGCTCTTTACCGGCCAGGGCCATTGGATACGGGCATGATCCCGGACTTTATCGATCGCAAGCATGGCCGCAAGCCGGTAACCTACGCCCACGATCTCCTCAAGCCAATCCTTCAAGATACCTATGGCGCCATTCTCTACCAAGAACAGATCATGCGCATTGCCCAGGACATGGCCGGCTATACCCTGGGCCAGGCTGATCTATTGCGGCGGGCGATGGGAAAAAAGAAAGTTTCCGAGATGGAGAAACACCGGGAGCAATTCGTCCGAGGGGCAGTAGAGCGAGGTGTGGCCAAGGAAGTGGCTACGGAGCTATTTGACCAAATGGTTGCTTTTGCCGAGTATTGCTTCAACAAATCCCACTCTACGGCCTATGGACTGATTACTTTCCAGACAGCCTATCTCAAGGCCAATTATCCAACAGAATACATGGCGGCGCTGCTTTCTTCTGTGGGAGGGGATCAAGACAAGGTCCAGCGCTACATCACCTATTGCCTGTCGATCGGGATCCAAATTGAGCCGCCGGATATCAACCGTTCTGGCCTGGACTTTACCCCTCAGGGATCCAGCATTTTGTTTGGTCTAGGAGCAGTGAAGAATGTGGGCGAGGGGGCGATTCAAAACATTCTGGCTGCCCGCCAGGCCGGAGGCCCCTTCACCTCTTTGGCCGATTTTTGCCAGCGGGTGGATCTGCGCGTGGTCAACCGCCGCGCCATCGAGTCGTTGATCTGTGCGGGCGCTTTTGATGGTATTTCCGGCAACCGCAAACAGCTAATGGCGGATCTGGATCCCATCCTCAATTGGGCAGCGGAGCAGGCTAAGTCCAAAGCCATTGGCCAAGCCAGCCTGTTTGATTTGTTGGGCAACGACCAGGGATTTATTGAAGCTCCGCGGGGGCCTGCAACTGAAGATTTTCCACCGCAAGAAAAGTTAAGGCTAGAACGGGAGCTGTTGGGCTTTTATGTTTCGGATCACCCGCTGCGGCGGATTCAAGAGCAGGCGCGGCTGTTGGCTCCTGTTAACCTCTCCGATTTGAGCGGCTACGCAGCCGATACTTCTGTAGGCATTCTGGCCCTGCTGACCGCCATTAAAACGGTAACCACCAAGAGAGGGGATCGCATGGCCATTTTGCAACTGGAAGATCTCACCGGCAGTTGCGAAGCGGTGATCTTCCCCAAAACTTACGAACGTTTGCGCCATCGTCTGGAGGTGGATCAACGGCTCTTTATCTGGGCCAAGGTGGATCAGCGGGATGAACAGGTGCAATTGATTGTCGAGGACTTACAGCCGATTGAATCGGTGAGTTGGGTTACGGTGGAACTCCCTCTGGACTCGGCTGGGACATTGGAGGATCGATACCGTTTGCAAACATTGCTTGCCCGCCAACGTTCGGAAGCCAAGGAAGAAAATCGCATCCCTGTTGTGGCGGCCATCGTCGCCCCTCCCCACACGCTCTGGGTGAGGCTGGGATCCCAATTTTGGGTTAAAGATGCCGAGGCCACCGTGGCAGCTTTGCGCCAAGCTGGCTATACCGCCCGCAGCGAAGCGCTAGCCTCCCGATAGGCAACCCAACTGTTGTCCCAGCCAGGCGCGCAACTGCGCCGCCGTCAGCCGCGGCGAGGGGCGAGGCAAAAGCCGTTCGGGATCCCCGGCCACCTTCAGCACGGGAACCTCCAGGTGGTAGCGCTCCCACCAGGCGGGGTTGGCGGTGATGTCGCGGATTTCCAGCTCGCCGATTTCGGGGATCTGCCGCAATTTCTCCGCTAGGCCCTCGCAGAGGTGGCATCCGGGCTTGCTGTAGAGAATCAGCGGCGGCCAAGGCATAGGGGATCCCTAGGGAGTAACGGCACAGGCCAGCCGGCGGTGTTGCAGCGAGGGCATCTGCCGCCGGATAAGCTGTAGCCGCTCTGGGGCGATCTCGGCAATGGCCACTCCTGGTTTTTCGCCGCCGGCATCCGCCAGGATCGTCCCCCAGGGATCCACGATCATGGCGTGGCCATGACATTGTCGCCGCTCGTAGTGGGTGCCCACCTGGGCGGGGGCGATCACGTAGCAGGTGTTTTCAATGGCCCGACACTGCAGCAAAACCTGCCAGTGATCCCGACCCGTGTAGGCGGTAAAGGCGGCGGGGATCAACAACACTTCTGCCCCTCGATCCACCAAGGAGCGATATAGCTCAGGAAAGCGCACGTCGTAACAGACCGACAAACCAAGGGTGCCTAGCCGCTCCTCCTGGCAGACAACCACCTCGTTGCCGCTCACCACCGTGTTCGACTCGCGGTAGGTGTTGCCGTCGGGCAGGTTGACGTCGAAGAGGTGGATCTTGCGGTAGCGGGCCAGCTCCTTGCCCTCGGGGCTGTAGAGGGCCGCCGTGTTGTACACCTTGCCCTGTCCATCCGGCACCGGGTATCCCCCGCCCAGCACAAACACCTGGTAGCGCTGGGCCATCTTGGCCAAAAACTCTTCGGCCCGCTGCGCAATCTCCGGCGCAAGGCGGGCTTTTTCTTCCTCCGGCCCCATGAAGGCAAAGTTTTCCGGCAAGGTCACCAGCTCACAGCCCCGGCGCGCCGCAAAGTCAATCCACTCCTCTGCCTGTTGCAAGTTGCCGGCCAGATCGGGGGTGCTGGTCATCTGCAGGGCGGCTGCCAAGTAGGATCGCATAGGAAAACTCCAAGGAGACTCAAGGGATCCAGCCGGCTAGCCCACCAGGTGCCACCAGCCCAGGGCAGGCCCCACAAATCGCACCACCACCCAGACAATGGCCAGGAGAATAATGCCGGCCCAAGCGCCTCGAGTTGTCCAATTGTAGATCGTGCGGGCTTGGGCTTTGGTGAGAGGAATGTCTTTGAGCTGGGGAAAGAGCAGCTCTTGGTCGGGAGTCGGTCTGTTTCGGGTTTTGCGGCGCTTGGCTTCGCCCATAGGGTGGCCTCCAAGTTGGCTTTTGCTGTGCCGGGGTAGTGACCATCATCTTAATGCTGTTACGCTTCCGGTGCGCCCACAACTTTTCCCAACGGCAGGGTGGCTCGGGATCCCTGTTTTGCCGATCCACATCGGCGAGAGTGCTCCGCCAGTCGCTTAAGCAGAGGGATCCTGGCTAGATCCATGTCTTGCCTCCGCCGACGAACCTATGTTGGTTGGCCACTGCTCCCGCTAGCCGGAAATCCACAGAGGGGATCCCTGGTGCTCTTGGGGCCGGCTGCCGTCTTCTTCGGTAATGGCCACTGCCCGCACCCATTCTGTGGATGCGAACACCGGTGGCAAGCGCAGCTCCTGTTCTTGGTTTCCCGCCGCATCCACCCGGAAAGCTGTGGTGAGGATCGCCCCCGCCCTATCTTTGGTGAAGGGCGCTTCCGGCTCCAGCACCACCCAGAGCGCATAGACGCGGCCTTCCGGCAGCGGCGGCAAACCGCGGGCTACCAGCCTCCCCTGCAAGCGCTGCGGATCCACCTCCACCGTAACCGAGCCAGTCACGTTTTCTGCCGTCGGTTGCAATTCATATGCCACCACCTCGACCGGGATCCCTTGCGTCTGGGCCAGTTGCAGCCTGCGCCACAGGTAGAGATTCCCCAGTCCCAAAGCCACGATTAACCCTGCTGCCAATGCCGCCAGGCCCCGCCAGCGAGGGGATCCCTGAATTGTCGTGGAGAGGGGTTTGGGCGCCGGCTCTGTGTAGGCTTGCAGCAGAGAAGCCCGCAGCGCGGGGGGAGGTTGCTTCTCTTCGACGCCGTAGGCCCTTTCCAGGGTCTGTTGCAGGGCTTGCAGCTCCTGCTGCAGCTCCGGGCGCAGCTTGAGCACCGCTTCCAGGCGGTCGGCCTCTTCCGGGGAGAGATCCCCCAGCACGTAGCCGGCCAGCCACAGTTGCAGTTCTTCGGGAGACACAGACTCGGCTTTCATGGGGCGCCTCCCAGCAACTCGCGCAGCCGCAGCAAGCCTCGGCGGGCTCTGGCTTTAACCGTTCCCAAAGGCAGATTCAATTGCTTGGCAATTTCTGTTTGGCTCATGCCTTCGTAATAGGCCATTTTGAGGATTTGGCGTTGATGTTCAGATAGCTGGGCCAAAGCCGTTTGCACCTCGACCGCCTGCTCTGCCCCGGCCAACTGCTCCAGGGCCGGATCCTCGGCGGCATCGCCCTGTAATTCCACTCTGCCCCGTTCCAGGGATCGCTGTCGATTGCGCCAAGAGCGCAGCCGATCCAAACAGCGAGAGCGAGCCAAGATGCTCAGGTAGGTGCGCAGGGATCCCCGTCTGGGATCAAAGGAGGAACGGGCCAAGTTCAAAAAAATATCTTGGGTGAGATCTTCGGCTTCGGCAGTGTTGCCCAGCATTTTGCAGGCAATTCCGTACACCAAGCCGGCATGTCGGTCGTAGAGAATGGCCAGAGCTTGTGACCGGCCTGCTTTTAGGGCTGCAAACACCTCTGCATCGGTTTTTTCCTGCAGGGATCCCTCAGCTTTGTCACCCTCGATCTTCATGAGCGGGAAGAGGAAACGGGATGGAAAAGAGAAAGAAACTGCAGAGGCACAAGCATCGCCCAGAGTAATCCAAGCAGGGCAGCGGCTCTCATAATTTATCGTCTGCATAGGCGGAGGTCAACCCCGAGCTAAGGGGAGATAGAAGGCCCAATCCTGAGCTGGGATCGGGCCGGGTCAAGGATCAACAGCAGCAACGATCTCAAAACGATTCCAACAATTGGTTCCAAATCAATGAATCCAAAACATTGATTAATGTTGATTAACCTTGATTTAGATAGGCAAATGGGAATCGGCTTTCCTAGAGGGCGGCCAAGCCAAAGAACGGCCCACCCGGCAGGGTGCCCAGGGATGTGGCCCGACCGGTGTTGAGGTCAATTCGATACAAGGTGGAGCCGCCGATGGCAAAGCCGGTATCCACTCCATCAGCAGTACGGATGTCAAACCCGCCCACAGGGCCGAAGTTCACCCCCAGGGGGCCAATGGGCACCTGAACCCCATCGTTGGGGGGATTCTGCAACACCAGCAGGTTCCGTTGCCCGTCGATGTTCAGCAGCCGCGTGGATTGGGCACCCGCCACATTGTTGGTGTAGGCGGCGGCGGTGATGGCCGGCTGGGATCCCTGCAGTTCCATTGGGCCAAAGGCCAAAGGTCTATCTTGGATCACTTCGCCCGTGTCCACATTGATGCGGAAGTTCTGGCCGTTGGCTCCCACCAGGCGCAGCCGATCCGGAACGGGGTTGAAATCCATGCCGGACAGCGTACCCGCCGTAAAGGGAACCGACAGGGTACTGGCCACCGTAGCGGCGCCGGTCTGCAAGTTAATGGTGTAGAGGATGTTGGCGTCGGTGAGGCCGTAGAGCAGGCGATTGGCAGGACGCACATCAATACCGATCAAACTACCACTCACCCCCGTCACCGTCAGGGATCCCTGTACCGAGGCATCGGTGGAGCGGATGAAGGTGAGGCGGTTGCCGCTGCCCAGGGCCACCAAATCTGCTTGGGAGGGGATCATCGCCATCGGAGAAGCATTGCTGTTGCTGCAGCCCAGCAGAGCTAAGCTACCGGCTGCCACAGATACGGCCACACACTGCAGGTGCTTGCGCATGGAAAATGCTCCTTAAAAAATTGACAAATTGTCTCAGTCGGTGTCAGGATTGTTGACAACAAAACACCCCTCTGCGCCACAAGACAGGTGGCTACAGATTGCTGCGGCAAGCAGCACTCTCTTTTGCCGCTAGAAAGGCAGGCTAGAGGGATCCCATCCCCCAGCCGAGAATCCGCTTTTGCCCTTCCATTGAGGGGGAAGGCCAATTGTTCTTCCCAAAGGGGAGCGCGTGGGGCGCTTCTGTAGCAATTACTCCCATCCTCCCTGCTTGGATGCTCAGGATGGAGAGGTTTGGACGGAGATTTTAACTAGAGGCGCTGGTGTAAAAGCGCAGGGCAAAGCGCCAGAACAAATGGGATCCCCACAGCAGCCCCGCCGCCAGCAGGGCGGATCCCACAAGCCAGGGCCACTGGATCCGACCCAGCAAGGCTTCTGCCGGCACGGTGGTCAAGAAAGCCACCGGCACGACGAAGGTAAAAAACAACCGATAGGCCACCGGATAGGCCACCAGCGGGAATCGCCCCGCCTCCACCAAGCCCCGCAACACCTCGGTGACGTTGTAGATCTTGACAAACCAGATGCTGGTGGCCCCCAGCATAAACCAGAGGCTGTAGAGGATGACCAACCCCAGCAAAAGGGGCACTAGACCCAGAACATAGGCCCAGGCCGGCAGCCGCAACTGGATCCCGGCGTAGAGAATCAACAACAGGCCACAGCCAATATCCACCAGGCCCCAGGGAGAAAACACCCGAGTTGACAGCCAAAACTGACTGCTGATGGGCTTGAGCAACACAAAATCCAGGGTGCCTTCCTGAACTTGTTGCACGATGCGGTTTAAGTTGACGTTAAAAAGGCTGGCCGACACCCCCTGCAAAATGGTGAACACCCCCAAGACGATGAGCGCCTCCGGCCAGCTCCAGCCCCCCAGGCGGTGCCCCTGCTGGTAGAACAGCGACAGCCCAAACAAAGCTGACCCCAGGCCGCCCAAGCTGCTGAGGCTGGCAAAGACAAAATTGGCCCGGTACTCCATTTCTGCAGCTACAGAAGTGCTCCAAAACAACCACAACACCTGCAAATAGCGCAGCACTTGGGTTTTCTCCCATCTCAGCGTTCATTCCACTTGCGGTAGCAGCGGGCAGTAATCAAATAGGGGTGAAACACTTCTAAGAAATGGCTTTGTAACACCTGAAAGAACTCCTCGATCCGCTGTGAATCGTCGAGATGAAAGGGAAATTCGCCGTTAAACCCCTTGAAAAAATACCAGTTAATCAAGAGCTTACCTGCCGGCTGGAGCCAGTCGTCAAATTGCCGCAACTGCGCCGCCGGATCCGGCAAATGTTCCACCACATCGAAGCAGATGACGGTGTCAAAACGGATCCCTTCCGGGAAGGTGTCTGGACAGTGGATGCGTTCGCTTAGGCCCAGCTTTTCCGCCCGCAGTTGCACAAACTGCCGATGGATGGGGTTGATATCCCAGAAGATCACCTGCTCCACCGCCGGGCAGAGGGCCGCCCCAATGGCGTGGGTGCCGATGCCGCCGCCAAAATCCAACACCCGCCCACGGGCATGGTCGGCCACCAGGCGCAGGGTATCGCCGATGTAGTCGGTGCTGCTCAGGTGCCAAGCTGCCAAGTCCAGCAAATAGGCGGATCCCACCCGATCCCGGTAAAAGATCTCCGCCTGATCCCAGATGAAGTCGCGCCGGCCCAGCTCTGCCAACTGTTGCTGGCCAAGCCGCAGCTTCTCCCGCAGCTCGGCGGCCTTGAGGCCGAGAAAGGATCCCAAGTGAGCTTCCAGGTCGAAGCCATTTTGCCAGTAGCCGCTCAGGGCAGGGGGAGTGGGAGTCACGGGAACCCAAAACTCGGCAGGGGGTTGGATTGAAAACCATTCACGCCATCAAGCGGCGGTGAAGTCGTCGTTCTCTCTGGGCGTCTCTTTCAAGGTTTCTCTCTGGGATCCGGTTGGGGTTACATTGTCGCCGAGGGCCGGCGGCCTCAACAGGGCTGCCAGCGTCTCCGGGCTGAGGCGGTCGGTGCTCTCCACGATGGCGGTTACATTGGGCCCAAACCCTATCTTGTCCAAAAGCTGTAGCCGATGAGACAAAACCCGCTTGCCGTTGACGAGCAAACCATTGGTGCTGCGGCGGGATGCGGAACTGCCGTCAAAGATCATATAGCCGTACCCAGCCCGGTTCTCTTCCGGGATGCGGATGATCAGGGCGTGTTCGCGGGAAACACAAGAGTCGTAGAGGCGGATGTGGTTGCTGGCTGCCCGGCCCACCGAGTAGTAAATCTTGTCTAAGACAACGCCGCGCCGACCCATCCGATCCGTGAAGATCAAGACCAAGTGAGGAGGGCTGGGTTGGGCAGCAGGAGCGCTCATGCTCATCTGTGGATACGCCCGGAGCTGAGGTGGTCAGAAAGGGCAGACTGGGAACAGTCAGGCAATCAAGCCGCAAAATGCGGATCCCCCTCTCTTCTCACCCGCTATAGGCTTGAATCATACACTATCCTAGGTCAACCCATACCGACAGCGCCTCCTACCCCCTCTTTTTCTCAAGGGCAAACAGGCTGAGAAAATGGGTTCGTTGCAAAAACAACAACTGACCCAGAACAACTCGGTCTGACTTCTAATCTGGTTGGGGAACTCTCAAGAAGCGAGAAAGAGCGGGACAATGCCCAGCGCCTGCCGGATGTCGTCATCCAAGCCCTTGGCAAGAGTCAGAATCAAGCGCAGGAGGGATCCGGTTGCAGGTTTGCCCCAGACAGGAGATCATAGAGTCCTATCAAAGCAAAAAGCTCCCATTGACAGCGTGACGGTGGAACCTAAGCAGACTCAGCTAGACCCTCGGCCCGCCGGCCTCACCACAGCTACCGGAACCATCAAAGCCCAGTTGGATTTGCTGTTGCTGGGGCTGGAGTCCCTGAGCGGAGAAATTTCCGAGGCGGTTCTGGCTGCAGCCAAAGCCCTGAACTTGGAAAAGCAGATCGGCGATCGGGTGGCTCTCTGGCGGCTGCGCAACGCCAACCCTCTGCGCCGCAGCAGCGGTGGGCGAAAAGAAGTCGATATCGAAGAGGCGCGCGCCCTGGTGCTGGTGATTGCTCATCTGGCTGCTCAGCAGCAGGCCCGTATCCGCAGCACCTTGGAGCAACTGGAAGCTGCTGTTGAACAGGAGCTCAGCCCTTTCCGTCAGCCACTGGTGGGCGACTATCTAGATGAGTTTATCTCCCACTACCGCAGCCGCATGGTGGATGGGGATGTGCGTGACGAGAACAGCCTCGCCGAGCTGGCTCTGCGCATCTTGATCGAGCTGATGTTTTACAGCAGCCCAAGAGGGGCCCAGCGTCTATGGAAAGCCCTGCTCAACCGCCCTGAGATGGATCTGCCCGCCGGCAGCGACGAAGAAGGGGAGGTAGCCCATAGCTCCGGATCGGATGCTTTGCCCTCTTCCTGAAATAGGCTCCTTGCTTGTGTTGTTTGCCCGCCAGTTGCCATGCCCAGTCTCACCCTTATCAGTCATACCTATCAACAGCCCACCTCGACCCTCACGGTGCGGGGAGAGGCACCTGGCCTGCCCGAAGCTGCCGAGGGTTCCTCAACGCCGCCCCTGCGAGCCATCCAGCAGAACTTCGAGTGTCAGTTGGAAATTCGCCAGGGGGAGACCACCAAAACTCTGCAGGGGGACAGTGTTTGGCTCAGCGATTTGATCGCGGTGATCGACCGCTACGTCGGATCCCAGCTCAGCGGCGCGCCCAAGGGAACCTTCAGCGGTACTGTGGCCATCCGTCCGCTGGATTTTATTTTTCATCGCCTCACGGTGCGCCAAGGGGAGAATCAGATTGCCCAAGTGGATCTGTCGATGACCCAGTTGTACGACCTGTTGGAGAACCTCTCTCAGGTGGCCGATGACATTCCCCAACTGGCCAGCCTGGGAACGCCGGTAACGCGGGCTTGGTATCGACAGCCTGCCGGGATCGCTGCCCTGCTGGTGGGAGGGATCGCCCTGGTGGTCGGGGTCGGGATCTGGGCCAGCCGCACCCCGGAGAAGAGGGCTCCCACTGCTTTCAACTCGGCCCAGGAGCAGCTCACCGCGCCGGAAGCCTCTGGAGATCCTCTGCTGCGGCTGCAAAACACCCTGGCCCAGCAATGGCAGTCTCCTCCCGATTTGCAGGAGAGCTTGATCTATCGAGTAACGGTGGATGCGGCGGGATCCCTGCTGGCTGCCGAGCCGGAGAATGAGCTGGCCCGGGAACGCCGCGCCGAAACTCCTCTTGCCGACCTGCCGGAGTTGCCGCCGGATCCCTTGCCGACGGGTGCCAAACAGTTCCGCATCAGCCTAGGGCCAGAGAGCCGGGTAGAAGTGACCCAGATAGAGCCCCTCTGAAATCCGGGCTGAGGAGAACGTCACTCCAGACAGATGACCGGCCCCTCTGTGCCACACTGCTCGCCGTGCAGCCACTCTTCCTGGGGATCCGATTGAGCCAAAGACATAGCCGCCAGCAGAGCCAAAGCAGCGACTACCCCCGCGAGCCAGATGCTGCGCATGGTTTTCTCCCCATCTGCGATGAGTTCAATCTCTCGCTTTTCCGCCCGTGTCTTGGTGACCGGATGAGAGGTTCGAAGGCGATCCAAATCACAGTCAACGGCTGGCCGCTCGCCCTCTCCCCTTGCCGTCGCGGTAGAGTTTGGCAGTGATCTTAATCTGCAGGGATCCCCACTTTGCCCTCTTTCAGCGCAGATCCCGGCCAAAAGGCAACAAAGACAGGATGACCAGCTTCAGGTGCTGTTTGGCAAAGGGGATCCCAACGACGGTGACGGCCAGGATCACAGCCCAGAAGAGGTGGTTGAGCACCAGGGGCCAGCCGAAGAGCAACAGCCAGATCACGTTGAAGATCAGCAGCAGCGGGCTGTTGGCATCGGGATACTCCACCACTTCTTTGCCGAAGGGGGCAAGCACTGCAAACCCCAGTTTGATGCTCTGCCAGCCAAAAGGAATGCCGATGATGGTCAGGCAAAGGCTTAGCCCCCCCCAAGATATAGCCCAGACTGGTCAGCAACCCCCCGAAGATCAGCCAAATGATGTTGCCAATTAAGCTCATGATTCAGAACCTCTAGCGCTGAGCCCGGACTGCAGGGCAGGTTTCCGCTCCCCGCCCCCTGGACAAGCAGACGGGGCGGACCCCTTTTTATTGTTCCCATCGCCAAAGCACGTTCCCTTGAGCCTCGCCGAACTGCAATACTTCGTCAAGGTTTGCAACGCTTTTGGGGAGCTGTGGTAGGATGCCTGCTGTCTGACGAGCCGATCTACTTGCAGCGAGGAGAGCGCCTTGAGCCTGAGAGTTGCTGTTGTTGGGGGTGGCCCAGCCGGAGCCTCTGCCGCCGAAGTTCTAGCCCAAGCCGGAATCGAGACCTTTTTGTTTGAGCGGAAGCTAGACAACGCCAAGCCCTGCGGGGGCGCTATTCCCCTCTGTATGGTCTCAGAGTTCGACCTCCCTGAGGAGATTATCGACCGCAAAGTGCGCAAGATGAAGATGATCTCCCCTTCCAACTACGAGGTGGATATCGCCCTCGAAAAGGAAAATGAGTATATCGGCATGTGCCGCCGCGAGATCCTGGATGCCTTCTTGCGCAACCGCGCTCGCCAAAAAGGGGCGGAGCTGATCCACGGCAAGGTGATGCATCTGGAAATCCCCCAAAATGGCCGGGATCCCTACATCCTGCACTACAGCGATTTTTCCGACGGCTCAAATCGGGGAGTACCCCGTTCGCTGGCGGTGGATCTGGTGATCGGGGCAGATGGCTTTCACTCCAAGGTGGCAGAAGCCATCGGTGCCGGCGACTACAACTATGCTCTGGCCTTTCAGGAGCGGATTCGGCTCCCGGACGACAAAATGGCCTACTACGAGGAGCGGGCAGAGATGTACGTGGGGGACGATGTTTCTCCGGACTTCTATGCCTGGGTGTTCCCCAAGTGCGACCACGTGGCGGTGGGCACCGGCACCATGAAGGCCAACCAAGCCCAGATCCAAAAGTTGCAGGCCGGGATCCGCGCCCGCGCTGCCGAGCGGATTCGGGGCGGCCAGGTGATCAAGGTGGAAGCCCATCCGATCCCAGAGCATCCGCGTCCGCGCCGTGTGGTGGGTCGGGCAGCCCTGGTGGGAGATGCGGCAGGCTATGTAACCAAGTCCAGCGGCGAGGGGATCTATTTTGCCGCCAAGTCGGGCCGCATGTGCGCCGAGACCATCGTCGAGACCTCCGAGGGCGGGAAGCGCATCCCCAGCGAAGAAGATCTCAAGCTGTACCTCAAGCGCTGGGATCGCCAATACGGCCTAACCTACAAGGTTTTGGACATTTTGCAACGGGTGTTCTACCGTTCCAACGCCACCCGCGAGGCCTTTGTGGAGATGTGCGCTGACCGGGATGTGCAGCGGATGACCTTTGACAGCTACCTCTACAAGACGGTGGTGCCCATGAACCCTTGGGTGCAGTTCAAGATCACGGTTAAGACTCTAGGCAGCCTGCTGCGAGGGAACGCCCTGGCACCTTAGGGATCCCTACTGCCACTGGAAGGTGACGGTGACCCGATCCCAATTGGCATCGGTTTTCAGAACCCTAGCAGAGGCGCGTTGTCCCGGCGGCACGTCGCTGGGTTCAAACGCGACCACCCGCGTCTCCACCACCTCCTCTCCCCGGTAGAACGTGAAGCGAGCACGAGCGTTGAGGACGGTGCGGGTGCTGCGGTTGATCGCCTCTACGCTCAGGCGGCTGCCAGCCCCCACCCGTTCTTCCTGAATCGAGCCCACGATCACGAAATCTCCCGGGTTGGGTGCAGATTCGGCGGCAGCAGTCGGCGTTGGGCTGGCCGTCGGTGGGGCCGTCTCGGCCTGGCCGGGATCGGGCTGCTTCAAGAGCGCCAAGACGCGGGCCAGCTCCTGCTGAAAGAAGACAAAGGCTTCCCGCGATTGGTTGGCCACCTGGGCCAAGATCAGCCGATCCGACTCTTCCAGGGGGATCTCCAGGAGGGGGGCCGGCCCTTTGAGGGCGACCCGAATGCTGGCGACTTCTTGGTTGATGAATTTATCCAAGTAGGGAAAGATGTTGAGAATGCAGTCTTGAAAGGATCCCATTGGCATAACGCGATTGTTCGTCAGCACTAAGTCGGCTCGCTCACAGCTAGTTCGATCCTCCATATCGATTTCCAGCGGCACCCGAAAAGATCCCAGGCTGGTGTTGGTGATGGTGACGTTAATGCCGTCCACTTCCTGCCGCCAGCCGTGGATGATCTCCAGGCTAGGGCTGGTCACTTCCTCGGTGAAATACTCTCCGGCCCAGGCGGGGGATCCCCATAAAGCTAGGGCCGAGAGCAATCCAGGGAGATAGTAAGTCCGTCTCCAATTCACCTCAACTTTCCCTCCTTGAACTCGCAGATGTCGGGGTAGAGCCAAACCGCACCCAGATGTTGCCTGCTGCCCCGAGATGGCAATAGCCTAGCCCCAGGGCTAGCACAAACCAAGAGGAGACAGCGTTGGTTTAACGGCTTTCAACCTTCTCCTTACTCGGCTCGGCAGCCGAGCGCCCATCTTCTGAGAAACTCGCGGTTGTCTCTGCAGCAGCTCCCCAGAGACCCTACTTGGACGCTCCTGCCGCTGCCGTTTTCCGACTTGTCAGGTGAGGGATCCCGTGTGCGATAGGATCAAAAGGTGCCAAAATCCTGAAAGCCTCGGATCGAGTGCGCCCGTGTTCCTCACCCTTTCAGCAGTATGGCCAGATCTCCAGCTTTGTGGCTCAGTCGCCTCGCTGTTCTGCGAGGGCTGATCTTTATCTTGGCGGTGGTGGTTGCTCTCGTCTACTTGGGCTTCAGCCGCGAAGTTCGTCTTGGCCTTGACCTCAAAGGGGGGACGCAGCTCACCCTGCAGGCTTTGCCCACGGAAGAGGTGCCTGAGATTACCTCTGAGGTGATGCAGGGGGTAGAGGCGGTGATCCAGCAGCGGATCAACGGCCTGGGGGTGGCCGAGCCTCTGGTGCAGATCAGCGGCCAAGATCGCCTGTTCGTGCAGCTGCCGGGGGTGGCAGATCCCGATCGGGCCATTGCTCTTTTGGGCGATACGGCCCGGTTGGAGTTTCGCAAGGGCCTGGTGCCGGTCAGTGCCCTGCCCCGCAACGAGCGGGGAGAGATAACGGCGGGGGAGGATCCCGACGCCCTGTTTGAACGGGTCGGCCTCACCGGCGATCTGCTGCGCAACGCCTATCCCCAAGCCCCCCGCCGCGGATCCCAGACTTGGGAAGTGTTGCTGGAGTTTAAGCCGGCAGGGGCAGAGAAGTTTACTCAGCTCACCCGCGAGTTGGCCGGAACAGGGCGCCCGATTGGCATTTTTCTGGACGACGTGCTGATCAGCGCGCCAATTGTGGGGCCGGAGTTTGCCCGCACCGGCATTACCGGCGGGACGGCGGTGATCACGGGCAATTTCACAGTGGAAACCGCCACCGATCTGGCGGTGAAGCTCAAGGCGGGGGCGCTTCCCGTTCCCATTCGCGTCATTGAAAACCGCACCGTCGGGGCCACGTTGGGGGAAGAGAGCGTGCGCCGCAGCCTCTATGCTGGCATTGCCGGCCTGGTGCTGGTTTTCGTCTTCATGGTGGCCTACTACCGCCTGCCGGGGCTTGTTGCCGATATCGCCCTCCTCATCTACGCCCTCTGTACGTTTGCTCTGTTCCAACTGCTGGGGGTGACCATGACCCTGCCCGGGATCGCCGGCTTCATCCTCAGCATCGGCATGGCGGTGGATGCCAATGTGCTGATTTTCGAGCGCATCAAAGAGGAGCTGCGGGCCGGCAAGTCCATCTACAAGTCCATCTCGGAAGGGTTTAACCGCGCCTTCAGCAGCATCCTCGACAGCAATGTCACCACCCTTTTGGTCTGTGGCGTACTTTTCTGGCTGGGGATGGGGCTGGTGAAAGGCTTTGCGGTAACCCTGGCCATTGGCATTTTGGTGAGCTTTTTCACGGCCATCACCTGCACCCGCACGCTGCTTTTGGCGGCAATGGGGATCCCCGCCCTGCGCAAACCTGAGTTTTACGGCGTTCGCATGGAGGCGGCTCAATCATGACAGCTCAAGAGCTATCCCCCACCGATCCGGCGGTGGGATCCCGGCGGTCGCTTGACTACCGCTTCGACATCGTGGGTCGCAGCAGGCTGTGGTTTAGCTTGTCTCTGGCAGTGTTGCTGGTGGGGCTGGTCAGCATGGCTTTTTCCCTGGCCTCTCTGGGAACCCCCCTGCGGCTGGGGCTGGATTTTGCCGGCGGCACCTTGTTGGATCTGCGTTTTGAGCAGCCTGTCACCACCGACGAGCTGCGGCGGGCTCTGCAGGAACATGACCTGGGAACCAGCATCATCCAACTGGACACCCAGACGGGCCAAGAAGCCCTGATCCGCATGCCCCCTTTGACGGAGCAGGAGCGCCTGGCGGTAGAAGCCACGCTGCGGCAACAGATAGGCCCTTTTGAGCGCAAGCTGGTGGAGACGGTAGGCCCGACGGTGGGGCGTCTGCTCTTGCGCTCCGGCCTTGTGGCGGTGCTCATCTCCTTTGGGCTCATTGTGGTGTATCTGGCCCTGCGCTTCCAGTGGGATTACGCAGTGTTTGCCATTGTGGCCTTGCTGCACGATGTGGTGCTGACAACAGGTCTGTTTGCCCTTTTGGGCCTGACGGTGGGCATGGAGGTGGACAGCCTGTTTTTGGTGGCGCTGCTAACCATCATTGGCTTTTCCGTCAACGACACAGTGGTTATCTACGACCGCATCCGGGAAAATCTGCGTCTGGTCAGCCGCAAGGTCAGCTTTGCCGAGGTGGTGAACCTGTCGTTGAACCAGACTTTTGCCCGCTCTTTGAACACCACCCTGACGACGATGCTGCCCCTGGTGGCCATTGCCATTTTTGGGGGAGCCACCCTGAAGGGGTTTGCCATTGCTTTGCTCATCGGCTTCAGCTTGGGGGTTTATTCCAGCATCTTCATCGCCAGCCCCCTGCTGGTGTGGTGGCGGCAGCGGCGCTATGGCGCCAACAGGGATCCCAATCCCCTGCCTTCCGGCGCAGAGGGGTAGGATCTTCCCTAGCCCAGGGGTAAAGCGGCGGCAACGGCCTACCAGTGCAGTCGCTGGCCGTAGGCAACCAGGTAGCGCTGCAAATCGGCCATTTTGCCCTGGGGCACGATCTGGGCTGGGGTCAAGCCGGGATCCTGGCTGCGGAGCCAAGCCACGGTCAGCCCCGCTGCCGAGCCAATGGTCCACTCGCCGTAATGGGTGCGGGTGGCGGCGTTGACAATGTGGCTGGCGGCGATCCCCTTGCCGCCGATGAGCAGGTTATCCACCTTCTGGGGGATCAGGGCCTCTAGGGGGATGACGATGGGGCGGACGGAAAACTCGTTGACCGGCGCTGAGCTGGCCGACAGGGAAGGCTCCCAGTTGCGGTAGCGACAGCCGTGCATGTCGATGGCGTAGTGGGTGATCCCAACTGCTGTGGGGCTAAAGTCCCGTCCCCCGCTGGCGCCGACGCGAATATCCTGCTCCAGCATCAGGAATTCCGCCTGGCCGTAGGCGGCCCGCCCCAGGATACGCCGCCCCTCCCGGATGTAGGGGTAGAGGCTGAGGCCGGAGCGGGTGCCCAGCAAAGACTCTTCGCCAAACAGCAAGGAGAGGGGATAGCCGGCGCGGGACTGGGTTTCCATCAGCCATTCGGCAAACAGCAGGGCGTGGTTCTCCCCATCTTTGATGGCCGAGACATCCAGCCCCCCCAGCCAGTTGTGGCGCTGCCCTGAGGCCAGCAGCCGCTCTTCCGTTAGGATTAGGGGTGGGTTCATGATCCCCCAGTCGTTGCCGCGGTTCCAGTTCACCAGGGTGAGATCGCCGGGAAGCGGGGTGCCGTAAAAGGGATCCGTGCGGCCTTTGCTGACGATGCGGCGGTAGTTGAAAAAGCTCTGGCCGCTGAAGGTGGGAAACCCCTCCAGGTCGAACTGGCGGCGGTGCTCGGCGCGGGAGTAGCCCGGCTGCAACTGGGCCAGCTCGGCGCGGGAGCGCCCGCCGTCGTCGTGGATGGCCAGCACGAAGGGAAAAGTGAAAGCCTGGGTGCACTCCGAGTTGCTGGCCGGGGCGGCGTTGGGCTCCCCGGTTAGATCTCGCCCTTCTGAGCCCAGCCGGTAGGGGATCCCGGCCCAGCCCACCAGCTCGCCGGTGTCGGTGGCGTCGATCACGAACAAGGGGCGGCCCGGCGGCGCCTGCAGCCGCAGCACCCGCTTGGCAAAGACTTCCGTCTCCTGCCAGCTATACCAGCTCACCAATTCCCGCCACAGCCGCCCCGGCGGCACAAAATCGGGATCCCGCGGCTGCCGCTGCACCGCGTAGATGCTCTCGAGGCGGGAGCCGTCGGCGCTGAAGGTGGCCCCCTTAAAAGCGGTCTGGGTGGCCCAGCGACTGTGGGGGGCGCTGCGGGCGGCCTGTTGCAGCCAGGTTTCCACCGCCTGCAAACCAGCCTGGGGCGGAAAACACAGCCCCCCTACCCAGCAACTGTTGATTTCGGAGACACGGGTTCCCGGCGGGATCCCTGTCCAGGCGGGCAGATGCACCGGCTGGCTTTCGATGAGGGCCTTAAACTCCAGCCAGTGGCGGGAAAAATTGCCCCGCTGCCGCATGGGGAGCGACTCGTCGATGGCTGATACCCCCTGGGAGGTGATCTGGCCCCCCAGCCAAGGGGTGAGCTCGATGAGACAGGTTTGCACGCCCCCCCGCATGGCCTGGCCTGCCGCCGCCACGCCCCCCAGGGATCCGCCCACCACCACCAGCTCGCACTCCCAGATCTCGTCCGGCTGGGGCAGGGGATCCAGCAGCGGCCAGCCGTGGGCCGTAAAACGGGGCACCTCCGGCTCTGGAGCGGCGACGGGCGATCCCCCTTCCGGCTGGGAGAGGGCGGCAAACCCCATCCCCGCCACAAAGCCCAGCAGCGACAGGATCCCCAGCCCCAGAGCTTGTTTGCGCCTGAGTTGCTGCCGCGCCGCTGGGATCCCCTTACCGGCCGTCTTCACCTTAGTTTTGCCTCACACCCCAAGCTTTCTTCTGCAATGCTAGCGGGAGAACCCCTCTTGAGAATAGCTGATGAATAAGGCCCCCTTGAATGGCTGCGGGTGGCTCCGGATCCCCCAGATGGAAGTGCCGGACAAGGGGATCCAAGCAGGTGAAATCGGGCATAGGCAACCGTTGAGCCCTGGATGGCAAGGGCTGGGTCGTTGCCTGGCGTTGGATTGGGCTTTTGTTGGTATCCTACGCGATAGCCGGTCTCCGACTGCTGCTCCATGCTGACCTTGCAAACTGTGGCCGACCTGCTGCAAGCCCCTTTGCAGGGAGATCCCCACCTCTTGGGGTTGCCGGTTCAGGCCCTCTGCACCGACAGCCGCCGGTTGCAGCCAGGATCCGTTTTTGTGGCGCTGCGGGGAGAACGCTTCGACGGGCACGATTTTATTCCGCAAGCCCTGAGCAAGGGGGCCGTTGCTGTCATCAGCCAGCGGCCGGTGGAGGGTCCCCACTTCCAGGTTCCCGATACCTTGACTGCCTATCAGCGCATTGCCAGAGCCTGGCGGGAGCAATTTTCCATCCCGGTAGTGGCCATCACCGGCTCAGCAGGCAAAACCACCACCAAGGAAATGCTGGCGGCTGCTCTTTCGCGCTACGGCAGCGTTCTCAAAAGCGAGGCCAACCACAACAACGACATTGGGGTGGCGCAAACGCTGCTGCGGCTACAACCAGAACACCAGTTTGCCGTTCTGGAGATGGCCATGCGCGGCCCTGGTGAGATTCGCCGCCTTGCACAGATGGCTCGCCCCACCCATGCCTTGATTACCCACATCGGCACCGCCCACATCGGCAGGCTGGGATCCCGCGAGGCCATTGCTGCTGCCAAGTGTGAGCTGCTGCAGGAGTTGGGGCAGGGGATAGCTGTGCTCAATGGTGAGGATCCCTTGCTGTTGGCCACTGCCGCCAGCCTGTGGTCGGGAAAAACCCTCACCTATGGCCTCGCCCAAGGGGACTTGCGAGGAGAATGGGATCCCCAAGCCCAAACCGTAACCGTGGAGGGCTTGACCTTGCCGGTGCCCCTGCCAGGAAGGCATCACGCCCTTAACTGGATGGGGGTGCTGGCGGCTGTGCGCAGCTTGGGTCTGAATTGGGAGCGCCTGCAAGAGCCCCTTGACCTACCGCTGCCTCTGGAGGGGCGCAATCGCCATCTCAAGCTGGCTGGGGACGTGGAGATTTGGGATGAGACCTACAACGCCTCGCCGGAAGCGATGATCGCGGCTTTGCACCTGCTGGCTCAGACTGCGGGAAAACGGCGCTGGGCCATCCTCGGCCCAATGCGGGAACTGGGAGAGCATGCCCCACAGCTCTACGCAGAGGTGGGTCGGGCGGCTGCCTCCTTGAGACTGGAGCGGGTCTGGCTTTTGGATCCCGACGGGGAGATGCAGCCACTGGTTGACGAAAAGCCAGCCGCCGAGGTTGAACGCTTTGAGGAAGCTTCTGCCTTAGTGGAGGGTTTGCAGCAGCAGGTGCGGGCAGGGGATCGACTGCTGTTTAAGGCGGCGCGAGCCGTCGAGCTGGAGCGGGTGCTGCACCGCTTTTTGCAGGCTTGGCAGGGATAAGCTAAGCTAAAGGACAGTCGATAAGTGGCGCCCTATCGAGGCCATCGACCCGAAGCTTGCCCACACCTTCTTCACAGCTGCACTTCTTCTGGACAGCATGTACCACAACCCTTCTCTGCGGGAAGAACCTCGCGATCAGCCTCCAGTAGTGCTGCCCCTGCCCGGTAGCATTTCTATCCTCGACTGGTTGCGCCAGGAAGGCCGGCTGATCGAGCAGCCTCTTGAAGTCCCTGAAGCTGTTTTGGAAGAAGACATCGACGACATCGACGATTTGATCGGGGACGACTACGACGAAGACTTCGAGGCGGAAGAAGAGTAGGCATGCCTGCTGAGATCGCCAACTCGTTTACCCCTCTGCCCAGCACCGCAGAGGTGCCCACTTTGGCGATGCCAATGGAACGCTAACTTGAACAAACAATGTAAACAAACGTAACGATCCCTCAGCCTCAAGGGATCCTCATCGGGCGTGTTTTGGATGGTTCACCGCCATCCCGCGATGATTGTTGCAAATCTAACCTCAGCGGAGAGTAGCCTTGTAAGCCTTGTCAAAAAGGTATTTTGGGGTAGTAGAAATATCTTTTTCGGGGACTTTTTGCGATTTTGAGGAACCCGAGCTCTATCCCGTCCGTCACATAGAAATGTGAACCTACTCTTCACGGAGGGTTACATTGCATGATTCGCAATCTCTTCGCTCTCTCCTTGGCTGTTGCCTCGGCCACCACGTTGGTTGCAGCCCCTGCGGTCATTGCCGGCAGCCACGGCGCGACTTCTGAAAGCGTGAAAACCGCTGCCCCTGCCAGCAAAACCATAGTAGATGTTGCTGCCGAGGCCGGCTCTTTCACCACCTTGATCCAAGCCTTGGAAGCTGCCGACTTGGTGAAGGTGCTCTCCGGGGAAGGCCCCTTCACCGTTTTCGCTCCCACCGATGAAGCTTTTGCGGCGCTGCCGCAAGGCACTCTAGAGGAGCTGCTGCAGCCGGAAAACCGCGAGAAATTGACCCGGATTCTCACCTACCATGTGGTGCCCGGCAAAGTCCTCTCCAGCGATCTAAAGGAAGGTGAAGTGACGACGGTCGAAGGATCTTCTGTGAAGATCTCCTTGAGCGACGGAGTCAAGGTCAACGATGCCAAAGTGACGCAAGCAGACATTGAGGCCTCTAACGGCGTCATCCACGTCATCGACAAGGTGATCCTGCCCCCGCAAAGCTAACTTGTCGGTGCTAAGGCTCTAGATCCCAGGGGGGTCTAGTCCGGCCCCTGCCCTCAGGGGTGGGGGCTTTGCGTTGCAACCCAGCCCGGCGACCCTGGCCTTGAGCTCTACAGGTCGATGCCGACGCTGGAAGTGTAGATCGCCTCCACCGACACGCCGGACACCCGCTGCGGACGCACGATCATGTACTCGTTGTCCATTTGCTTGGGCAATGTGATGAACTCGTCCCCACCCACCATCAGTTGGTTGATCAGCTCTGTGTATTCTCTAGCTTCCTTGACCCGTACCTGCATGGTTTGTCCACCTTCGAGCATGATGTGGACAAGGTATCCATCGGGTTTTCTGGCCATGGGTGCTCCTATTGGGTGCAGCGAAGGTCGATAAGGGGCGTTCTCATGAACATTATTCCCCCATCGGAGAGGCCTGGCCAACCCTTGCCCCCGCCAGGAAATCTGGAGTTGCGGCGCGACCAACCGACTTGAGGCAGTTTCCCGGGCGCCTCCCCGGCCCACAGCTCCCCTCCCAAAAAGAGAGGAAAGGCGAAGGAAGGCCAAAGCAAGTGGTTCCCCTGCGATTGGGGATGGCTATAGATTACTAGGATGTGCCTATTTTGGGCTTCCTACCCAACTTGCTCGATCTCCCCGCTGGCTGGGATAGCTGGAGTGACTGGCGCAAACTCCCTTCAACGGCTGGACTGGCGCAACCTCAACACCCTCTGGGGATCCATTTTGGCCGAGACCTTGAGCCGGCTGGGCTGTCGGGTGGCGGTGGTGTGTCCGGGATCCCGCTCTGCCCCCCTCACCTATGCTCTGGCGCAGCACCCTGAGATCGAGGCCATTCCGGTGCTGGATGAGCGGTCGGCGGCCTTCTTTGCCCTTGGCTTGGCCCAGCAGCTGCGGCAGCCCATCCCGCTAGTGTGTACCTCTGGCAGCGCCGGCGCCCATTTTTTCCCCGCTCTCATCGAGGCGGCAGAAAGTGGTTGGCCACTTCTGGTTTTGACGGCGGATCGGCCGCCGGAGCTGCGCCACTGCCGCGCCGGGCAGACCATCGACCAGGTGAAGCTCTACGGCCACTACCCCAACTGGCAGGCGGAGCTAGCCCTGCCCAGCGCCGACCTAGAAGCTCTGGCCTACCTGCGCCAGACCGTCATTCACGCCTGGGAGCGTGCCCTCTACCCTTTCCCGGGTCCAGTGCACCTCAACGTGCCTTTGCGGGAGCCCTTGGCTCCCATTGCTGACAGCAGCACCGCGCCCCTGGCCCGTTGGCAGAAAAATCCGGAGTTTGAGAAGAGCTTTTTTCGGGGGGTTGCTCCGGCCGGATCTTCCTGCCAGGCGCTGCGGGGCAGTCTTCAGATGGAGAGGGCTTCCTTTTGGCAGGAGTGGTGCAGCTGTGAGCGGGGAGTGATCTTGGCAGGGCCGGCCCAACCGGCAGACCCCCAGCGTTATGCAGAGGCGGTGGCCCGCTTGGCGCTGGCCCTGGGCTGGCCGGTGTTGGCGGAGGGACTCTCCCCTTTGCGCAACTACGCTTCCCTTAACCCCTACCTCATCACCACCTACGATTTTCTCCTCCAGGGAGAGCAGCCCCATCTTTGGCCAGAGCAGGTGATCCAACTGGGACCCTTGCCCACCAGCAAGGCCCTGCGGCAAACCCTAGCCCAAGCCCGACCCCGCACCTGGCTGCTCGATCCCCGGGCCCAGAACGCCGATCCCCTCCACAACCCCACCACCCACTTGCCCTTTGTCGTGGAGGAGGTGGCGGCAGGGATCCCGGCAGGCAAGGCCAAAGCAACCGCTTTTCTACAAACCTGGCTGCGGGCGGAAGCCAAAGCTCGGGCTGAGCTGGATCGGCTGCTGGCTGACCTGCCGGAGTGGTTTGAGGGCAAGCTTGCCTGGTGGCTGGCCCACCACCTGCCGCCGGAGACGCCGCTATTTATTGCCAACAGCACGCCGGTGCGGGATGTGGAGTGGTTTTGGCCGCCCAACGATCGCCGCATCCGGCCTTACTTTAACCGCGGCACCAACGGCATCGACGGCATCCTCTCGACTGCCTTTGGGGTGGCCTACCGCCATCGGCCAACAGTGCTGCTGACTGGGGATCTGGCCTTTCTGCACGACTGCGGCGGCCTGCGTCTTGCCCAATGCCTCCAGGGATCCCTGACCATTCTTCTCATCAACAACCAGGGGGGCGGCATCTTCGAGCTGCTGCCCATTGCCGAGGCGGGCCCACCCTTTGAGCCCTACTTTGCGACTCCCCAGGCGGTGGATTTTGCCCTCCTCTGCCAGGCCCATGGCATCCCCCAGCAGCGGATAGAGACCTGGGAGGAGCTGGCCCAGGCTTTGGATCCCTTGCCCGCCCAAGGGGTGCGGGTGTTGGAGATCCTTACGGATCGGCGGGCGGACGCGCGGCGACGGCAGGAGTGGTTCCGGCGCTGGTCTGAGCTGCCATCCACGCCGTAACCCGCTTCCAGATCTGTTCGGGCAGATCCTCGGCCTCGCAGTCCAGCCACTGGATCCCTGGCATGGCCCGAAACCAGGTCATCTGCCGCTTGGCAAACTGGCGGGTGCGCCGCACAATCAGAGGCTGCAGCTCGGCTGCCGGGATCCGCCCTTCCAGGTAAGCGCCGATCTCCGCATAGCCCAAGGTCTGCAAGAGGGGCAGGTCTGGGCCGTAGCGCTGCCGCAGCGTTTTTACCTCCTCAATCCAGCCTGCCGCCAGCATTTCTGCTGTGCGCCGGGCAATGCGTTGTTCCAGACGGGGCATTGGGCAGTGCAACCCCAAGAGCAAAATGGGGTAGTCAGGAGGATGGGCCTGCCGCAGGTAGGAAGCCGGCTTCCCAGTGGTGTAGATGATCTCCAAAGCCCGCAGGGTGCGCACTTCATCATGAGGGTGAATCTGCCCCGCTGCCACAGGATCCAACTGCTGCAGCCAGGCGTAGCGGATCTCGGGCGGCCACGTCTCCAGTTGAGCGCGCAACTGAGGCTGGGGGGGAACTGCCGGGATCCCTAAGCCTGCCGTGATCGACTGAATGTAGAGCCCTGTGCCCCCCACCAGAATAGGAGTCTGTCCCTGCCGATGGGCTGCGGCAATGCGCGCCTGGGCCGCCTGCTGAAACTCGGCCACTGTATAGGTGTGGCGGGGATCCACAAAGTCAATCAACTCGTGGGGCCAGAGGGCCCGCTCGGCGGGAGTGGGCTTGGCAGTGCCGATGTCGAACTCCCGGTACACCTGACGAGAGTCGGCGTTCAACAGGGGGGATCCCAGCCGCTGGGCCAACAGCAGCGCCTGGCGCGACTTGCCGGTGGCCGTGGGGCCAGCGATGACGACAAGCCCCGGCCTTGCAGTCGAGGAGGGGGAGGGAGGTTCTCGACAGTCGCGCCCATTTGGAGACCGGTTTTGATCCATCCGCCGGCAAGAAAGTTCACCCAGGGCAGCAGATTAAAATTTTCAAAGAACCTTAGCGCTGTGGCTAGAATAGAACATCCATAGTCTCTATCGTCTTCCCAGCTCTTCGAATTTCCCCGTGATCTCATCTTATGTCCCTGCTTCCGTTGCCATGTGGGGCGGGGCACGGCCTCGGTTTAAACTGCCCCTTGTCAAACTGCTTTTCCTGTTGCTGCGGGCCTCGGCACGGCTAGGTCTGGCCGGCCTTGGCAGAGCCCTCGGAGCAGGAATCCTGGCGGCGTTGCTGGCGTGGGAACCGCGCCCTGCCTTGGCAGAGGTTTTGGTGCTCAAGCAGGGAGAAGTGCGAACTTTGCCCCTATTGCAAACAAGTGCCCGGCTGCCCCTGCAGATGGAAATGCTCTATTTGGGCATGGTGGAGGAGCGCTTCTTGAGCTACGCCCGCGCCAACAATTGGGAGACTATTTCCAGCGACCGGGAGGATCCCCGCTGGAGCCGCTGGCAACTGCGCCCGGGCGGTGAGGCCCTTTACCTGCCGGATGCCCCTTCGTCGCGGGATCCCTTAGAGCCCCCCCTCTATGCCCGTGGGTTTTATGTGGAGGCCTACTTCATGGGCGGGCGGCTGGCGGGGATGCACCTAATTGACAATCCAGAAGAGCCGGGCTTCAATTTAAGGCAACTGCAAAGGCTTGTTCGCGCCTGGTTCCCCGATAATCGCCTGATGGTGTACTACCAGGTGCTGCCGGAGGATCCGGACCAGCAGGTGCTGGGCGCCTACTGGGGCACTGTCCCTCCCCCTTACCTTGCCACCATTCAGCGCAACAGCCGCCTGCCCTTCTGCCAGACCTTTTTCAGCCCCACTTCGCCCCAGCCCATCACGCCTCCTTCCACACCTCCCCATTGCCTAGTCCAGGCCGCCGGTGAGGACGGTACCGTGCCTTTGGCTGCCCAGAAGAAGACCAACGCTCTGCGCTAGAATTTCGAGCCCATCCTCCCACCAGAAGGGATCCCTGCCGCTGAGCCGTGGCCCTTCCCAATGGGCTGAGGGTGAGGAGCGCCAGGCCTTCTCCCCTCTCTTTTGCGCCTTGGCCTGAGAGGAGTCCAAGGGCAGGGTTTTCCCAGATCAGCTCAAATCAAACCGTTACCAGCTCGGGGCGGCGGCTGTGGCGAATGGCACGAATGGCTTCCCCGTAGTCCTTGGCCTTGAACACGGCTGAGCCAGCCACGATGGCGTTGGCCCCCGCCTCGATCACCTGCCAGGCGTTGCTGGCCTTGATGCCGCCATCTACTTCAATCCAGGGATCCAAGCCGCGCTCGTCGCACAGGGCTCGCAACTGGCGAATCTTGGGCACCACCGCCGGGATGAAGCTCTGCCCGCCAAAGCCAGGGTTGACACTCATGATCAACACCAGATCCACCAGATCCAGCACGTACTGGATCAGCTCCAGGGGGCTGGCGGGGTTGAGCACCACGCCTGCTTGCTTGCCCAGATCCTTGATTTGGCCGAGGGTGCGGTGCAGGTGAATGGTGGAGCTGGACTCGGCGTGAACGGAGATGATATCGGCCCCCGCCTTGGCAAAGTCGGCCACATACTTCTCCGGCTCCACGATCATCAGGTGCACGTCCAGGGGCTTGGCCGTAACCGGGCGCAGGGCTTCTACCACCAGCGGGCCGATGGTGATGTTGGGCACAAAGCGGCCATCCATCACATCCACGTGGATCCAGTCGGCCCCTGCCTCGTCCACCGCCCGCACTTCTTCCCCCAAGCGGCTAAAATCGGCTGAAAGGATGGAGGGGGCGACGACGATCGGCTTTTGCCCAGAGGCTGCGGAGGGCTGAGTCATGGTGAGTATCCAAGTTGTAAACCGCAAAATAGGGGAGCTCGCTCCTCTATGGTACGGAGTTTGATCCCCTTTGCAAACTGCCTCTTGGCTCGGAGCCTAGGGTTGCAGGGGAGAGGTGGAGCCAGCACTGGCCTCGACCCACCGCCATCCCCGGAAAACTTAGGCCAGATGTCCCCAGAGATCCGGTGGCTGCGCGTTGCTCTGAGGCTCTGGAGCAGCCTGCTCTGAGGGAGCCGGGTTCACCTCTTCTTCCAGCCGCAGGGCCAGCTGCTGCAACTGCATATAGATGCTGTTGACAGCCAGCATGGCCAAGACGGTGCCGAAAAACTTGGTGCGGGATCCCATAGACCAACTCCTGGGTAAGAACCAAGATAGGACAAAGGTACGTTCCTCGCCGCTGCCCTAGCTCCAACTTAGCGCACAGGCGGAGCAGGCTCTTCGAGAAAATATGGTTTCCCTCGACAGATGCAAGCACTTTCCCGGAGCAATGTCATGACCGCCTCCCCAAAGCCCGCCTACCAGCACCTGCACACCGCCCTTTGGGTCAGCGATCTGGCCAGGGCCGAGCATTTCTACGGCACGGTGCTCGGGATCCCCAAGGCAGAACGGTTTCCCTTTGACTTTCCCGGCGCCTGGTACCAGGTGGGGTCTTCGCAGATTCACTTGATCGTCACTGAGGAGCCGCTTGACCAGGGGCAGCAAGCCAGTTGGGGCCGCAAGGCGAAGTGGGGGCGCCTTCCCCATGTGGCGCTGGGCGTGGAAGACCTGGAAGCGGTAAAGGCCCGCCTGCTGCAGGCAGGCTATGAGGTGCAGCCAAGCGCTTCCGGGCGGGCGGCTGTGTTTGTCCGCGATCCGGATGGGAATGTAATCGAGCTAAGCGCCATTGGCGCAACTGAGCCATGAACCCTCTCCCCCCAGCGATACCGCCTGTAACACCAGCGCGGCGTGGCGATAGGGATCCCCGCTGCCAGTTCGACCCGGCCACCGCCCTGGTCAGCGCGGCGCAGATGCAGCGCCTTGAGGAGGAGATCTTCGCTGCCGGCATGCCCGTGGCCGCCCTGATGGAAAAGGTAGGGCTGGCCGCTTTTGCCCAGTTGCAACAGGATTTTCCCCAGGCCCAGCGCATCGGCATCCTCTGCGGGACAGGGCACAATGGCGGCGACGGCTTGGTGGTCGGACGAGAGCTGCGGCTGGCCCAAAGGTCGGTGAAGGTGTGGCTGGGCAAGCCAGATCTCAAACCCCTGACCGCCGAGCACGCCCGCTACCTCAGGGCCCTGGGGGCGGAGTTTGTGGAGCGGGTGGAGGCGTTGGCCGACTGCGACCTGCTCATCGACGCCCTCTTTGGCATTGGCCTAAACCGGCCCCTGGGGGATCCCTGGGCGGAGGCGGTGGAGTGGGCCAACGGCAGCGGCATTCCCATCCTCAGCCTGGACCTGCCCTCCGGCCTCAACGACCAGACAGGCGAGATCTGGGGCTGCTGCATCCGCGCCAGCTACACCTATGCCCTGGGCCTCTGGAAGCGGGGCCTGTGGCAGGAGGCGGCTCTGCCTTGGGTGGGACGTCTGCGCCGCCTCGATTTCGGCATTCCCCCTTGGGCCTGGCCGGAGGTGGAAGTTCCCCAGGTGTTGCTGCACCCCTGGCCCCATTTCCCCCCCGATCCGCCTTTGGATACCCACAAATACCGCCAGGGATCCCTGTTGCTGGTGGCGGGATCGACAACCTATGCCGGGGCGGCGGTGTTGGCCGGGCTGGGATCCCGCGCCAGCGGCGTGGGCATGGTAACCCTGGCGGTGCCGGCAGAATTGAAAGGGCTCGTCCACAGCGCTTTGCCGGAAGTCTTGGTTCACGCCTGGGAAGGGATCCCCTCCCTGCTGGCCGAGAAACCCTTTCAGGCGGTGGCGGTGGGGCCGGGCGTGGGAGAAACCCGCCGTCTGCTGCTGGAGATCCTGCTGCAGGATTGGGCCGGGATCCCTTGGGTGATCGACGCCGATGGCCTCAACGCCTTGGCGGAAATAGGGGTGGAGCGCTTGCCAGAACACAGGATCCAAGCCATCCTCACCCCGCACCTGGGGGAGTTTCGCCGGCTTTTTCCGCACCTCCCGCTTTCAGATCGCATGGAGGCAGCCCAGAGAGCAGCAGCCCAGAGCGGGGCAGTAGTGGTCTTGAAGGGGGCGCGGACGGTCATCGCCTCTCCTACGGGGGAATGCTGGGTCAACCCGGAAAGCACACCGGCTTTGGCCCGCGGCGGCAGCGGCGATGTTCTGACCGGCCTGATCGGCGGCCTGGTGGCGCGCAGAAGGGCTCAACTGGGTCAGTCGATGGGGATCGCGGAGCTGCTCAGTTGCGCCTGTGCGGGGGTGTGGTGGCATGCTCAAGCAGCCATCCATTTGGCGGGGGAACGGGGTCTAACGGGCGTGGATCCGGCCCACCTGGCGGAGCACCTGCCGAAAGCGCTGCGGATTCTGCGGCAACAAAAGCCCACTTAAGGTTGCAAAAACCCCAGGGCCAGCCCCAGGAAAATGAACAGGCCAAAACCAATCCGATAGACAATGAACACCCAGGTGCTGCTGCGCTGCAAAAATCGAATTAGCCAGTCGATGGACCCGTAGGAGAAGACAAAGGCCGAGAGCGTCCCCAGGCCCTGCGACAGCAGCGCCTCTGCCCTGAACTCGGCGATAAACTCCGCCACCCCGGCCAAAAAGAGGGCCGGGATCCCCAGCAAAAAGGAGTAGCGGGCGGCAGCCGAGCGCTGCAAATCCAGCAACAGAGCCGCCGTCAGCGTCACACCAGAGCGGGATACCCCTGGGATCAGGGCCAAAGCCTGGGCCAGCCCCACCCAGAGCCCATCCCCAATGCCCAGGCTGTGCAGATCGCGCCGGCGCTTCCCCACCCGTTCTGCCCAGCCCAAAGCCAGGGCCAAGCCGATGGCGGCGGCGGCAACCACCCACAACTGCCGGGGCGGGGATCCCCAGATGGCCTTGACGGCCCAGCCCGCTATGACAATCGGCAGCGTTCCCACCAGGATCCCCATGAGCAGCCGCCAAGACTCCTCCTGGAAATCTCGCTTCTGCCAAGCCTTCCAGGAGCCGAGGAGCAACTGGCGCAGGTCAGAAGCAAAGTAGATCAACACCGCTCCCAGGCTGCCCAATTGGATCACCGCCGCAAAGGAAGCCCCCGCATCCGGCCAGCCCAGCAAAGCTGGAAACACCCGCAGGTGCGCCGTGCTGCTGATGGGCAGAAATTCCGTGATCCCTTGCACCATGCCCAAGACCAGGGCCTGCCACCAGTTGGGATACCAGATATCGGCCAGCACCAAAGAAAGCCTCTCCCAGTACGCCAGGCTACTGTCTGGAGGGGAGTTTCCCTCACCCCCAACCCCTCTCCCTTAGGGAGAGGGGAGATAGAGATGCCGCAGTACCTCACCAGCCTTGCCCTGTCTCTGAAAAGGGCTACGCCCGAAACCCCCTGTTCAGGGATCCACTCTCAAAACTCTCCCCCGCTCGAAGGGAGCTGCCCTTAGAAAGTGAGCCGCTCCGGATCGTCGATGGTGATGAGCCAGTTGCCCACATTGCGGAAGAGGGGGTTGGGCTCTGTCCCCCGTACCCGCGCCTCTACCCGGTAGATGCCGGCAGCGGAAGGATTGCGCACATTGGAGAGCACCAAGCGGATCTCCTGGCCGGCGGCAATGGGCTGACGGGCCACCACCTCCAAAGAGCGAAACTCCTCGTTCCAGTACACTTCCGCCAGCTCCACCGGCTTGCCCTCCACCTCTAGGCGCACGTTCTCCGGGTCGATGACGGCATCGAAATTTCTATCCCCGTTGATCTGCACCTCTGCCACCGCCACGTTCTGAGGCGGGATCGTCAGGCGATAGCGATCCAACCGACCGCGAATGCCGCGAAAATCCAGCCGGTAGCTGAGGACAGGTACCCCTTCGCTGCCGGTGATCACCAGGCCCGACTGCGCCGCTGCCGAAGGGGACAGCACCCCTACCAACAAGCCTGCCAAAATCAGCCTCGTCCCCAGCCGGGCCAAGCGGAGGCTCCACGAACGCTTCACTGCTCTCAACACCCAAACCTCCCAAAAGACATCAGTGTAGGCACAACTTGCCGCTGACCTAGGGAGCAGCAAGGCCATGAGATTAAATTAAATTGCTATCCATCGTAAGGGGTGGGATCCCTTCTACCGAGAGCGCTCAAGGCCCACGCGGGTGCGGAGATGCGCAGTTTTCCCCGCCCCCAGAACCTTGCAGTCGCAACCCTGATGCTCTGCAACGTCCAGGAGCCTGGGGGATGGGCGTCGAAGGATATCACTTAAAGAAACTAAGTACCCCCACCCCGATCACCATCAGCACCCAGAGCAGGGATCCCACCAAAATCACATTCTTGGCCCGGCTCCAGTCGCTGGCCGAGCTGAAGAGCACCGGCACCGCCACCACCAACAGCAAGCTGTAAAGCACCAACACCAACAAAGCAATTTGGAAAATGAGCATCATGGTCTGGATCCCTCACAAAAGTCTTGTCTTGGATAAAAGCTCCCGACAACACCGGGCTGCCCAACCTGATCCGGCTCGCTGCGCACCGGCGGCAGGGTAGATAGGATAACGCTGTAAACTACCCGGCTCCGACCGCCCCCCCTTCCAGCCCCCCAACCCCCCGTATACGGGGGCAGGGGGGCGGGGGGATTGAGGGGGGTACGGAGCGGGCTTTTGGTAGCCCTGCAGCTGGCAAGCCAACCACGAACCCCCCTCTTGTCCCCCCGCATGCGGGGGGATGTAGGGGGGCTGGTTTACAGCGACCCCCAAAAGTGCAATCACGTTGGCACCGTTCAAATCTGCATCCCCTTCCCAACCACAAGCCGGGTTCACACAGCGAAAATGCTTCCCTTCCCGTTGCCCAATCCACAGGCACTGGTGGCAGGTCTGCGAGCTGTAGGCCGGCAAAACCACCACAACCTTCACCCCTGCCCGCATCGCCTTGTAGTGCACAAACTGCCGCAACTGGTAGAACGCCCAACTGTTTGCCCGCCGCCGCTCCGTCTTGCTGCGCGGCTGCCGGTTGACCCGCTCCCGGATCCCGGTCAGGTCTTCCAAGGCAATAAAACGGTGAGTGGCCAGTGCCCTAGCAACAATCGACTTGGAGATGCAGTGGTTCACCCAAGTTTGAAAGCGTCTCTCCCGACCAGACAGCCGTTGCAGCAGTTGCTGACACCGACGTCGTGTACTGCGTGTGCCCTTGCTGGCCTTGCGTTGGAGAACCCCTCTCAAACGGGAGTAGTGGTCTCTGACCTGGTTCAACTGCTGTCCATTCCAGTTATCTCCCTCAGAGGTGTGGGCAATATCTCTCCTACCCAAGTCCACACCAATGGCCTTGACGGCGTGCTCCGGCTCCGGCACCTCAGACTCCACGCCAATCTGGATGGAGTAGGAGCCGCCTTGGCGCTTGACCAACGTGGCTGCTTTGGGATTTGAACCCGCTAGCAGGCCGCGCTGGTAGTGACCTATATCCAGTTCAAAGCGTTCCCGTCCCTCAACGGTGGTCAGCGACACCGTCCAGTCCTTCTCACGGAACGAGAAGATGCGGGCATCGTAGGTAACAAAGCCAGACTTGAACGCCTTGACTGGACGGTTTTTCTGCTGGGCAACCTTGCAGGCACCGGCTAACCTTCTGCACACCTGTTGTGCCAGGTTGCTGGATAGTCCGAAGCGGGTACGAATCTCGCGGTAGCAGAGAGATTGGAGCTTGACGGCGTTGACTATCTTCTCTGGTGTGTTCTCATTCACGCAGTTCAGTGCCTTTGCGAAGGCATCCAGGGTCGCATCCAGCTTGGCGGCTTGCGACACAGACACCTTGAGTTTGCAGGAGATAGTCAGGACTTGGGCCATGTCACGATTATACGTCGTCCGCATTCCTCCCGACCCTGACCGGCACGGCCCCCGGCCCCCCAGTCCCCCCGTATACGGGGGGATATAGGGGGGTACAGGGCGGGGCTCCTGCGGTTTCTAGCTGACTATACCAAAACTGGGATCCCTCTTTTGGCCATATCCGTCGGGGCAGCCATGGACGAATGAACTACCCAGATACGGACTGCATTCGGAAAGGGTTGAAGTCGGTTGCCACGTCAAAGTAGTCTTCCTGTTCTTGCTGCTTCAGCCAGCCGGTGATGACATAGGTCAGGGGCGTACAGACCGCCTCAACGGCACACTTGAACACGTAGTTGGAGACAATGAGGCTCATCAGACCGGGAAACACCCCCCAGAAGGCGATGAGAATAAACAGGCCCGTATCCACCGCCTGGCCCACCAGGGTGGAGCTGATGGTGCGTGTCCACAGCCAGCGTCCCCGCGTCCACACCTTCAGGCGGGCCAGCACATAGGCATTGGCAAAGCTGCCGCTCCAGTAGGCAATTAGGCTGGCCAGTACAATGCGCGGGGTAAGGCCGAGAATCTGTTTGTAGGCTTCCTGGTAGGGCCAGTCGGGGGCTGCCGGCAGGGATCCCACGATCATCAAGGTCGCCGACATCAGGGCCGCCGAGATAAATCCCAGCCAGATCACCCGCCGCGAGCGGGCATAGCCGTAGACCTCCGTGAGGATGTCGCCGAAAATGTAGCTGAGGGGAAAAAGGACGGTGCCGCCATCGAACGTAAACGGCCCCAAGAGCACGATCTTGGTGGAGGCGATGTTGGAGATCAGCAGCACAGCCACAAACAGGGCCGTCACCGCATCCAGGTGCCGATAGGCGCGCTCAAAAACCCTCTCAGACATCAGGATCCCCCTAACAGCTTGCGGATGTGCTTTAGCTCCTTGACGATCAAGGCCAAGCCCTGGCTGTGCCGTTCCACCTCGCTGGTGAGCTTACGGATCTGCTCTTCCAGGTTAGCGCTGTGGGATTCCTGACGCTCCAGGCGCTGGTTGAGATCAGAAAGCCGCGTCACCACTTCCCGCTGGATAAGGTTTTCCGTGCCTTGGATGAGCAGCGTCTCGATGGCGGTGAGCTTGTTCAAGAGCAACTGGGTGTTGGTTTCCGATCCCGGCTCTGCTGCCGCCGCAGGGGCTACTTGCAGGGCCTTTTGAATGCGAGCCAGAAGAGCCTCCGCCTCAAACGGCTTTTCAATAAAATCGAAATCGACAAAAGGCTCAGGGACGCGGGCTGTTACCTGCTCTTTCATCCCCGACATGATGATGACAGGGGTATTCTTCAGGCTCTCTTCCTGCCGGATGGCCTGCAATGTGTCATAGCCGTCCATCTTGGGCATGACAAAATCCAGCAAGATCAGGTCGGGGTGATGTTTTTTGGCAGCCTCCAGGCCCGCTAGGCCGTCTTTGGCCTCCAGCACCTGAAACTGGTCAGCCAAGATGCTGGCCACCATCTTGCGGATCATGATGCTATCGTCAATGACCAACACCGTCTTGGCTGTCATGCTCGGGCGCCCCCTTTTCCCAATCTACTCGACCTGCTCAGCCTCTTCCTCCAGCGCATGAAGCATCAGAGGCGTCCTTCCTGGGACACCAATAGAGTACTCTCCCTCTCAGGGAAGTGGAGTGTTTACAGCTCCAATTTCGCCGACTCTCCCAAGGCCCAGAACTTGCCGGTTTCGCATCGCTGCCTTGCTATAATCTAACGTAAACAAACATTAAGCATTCGCACCTTGCAGGGTTATGAGCTTACAGTTGAGCTCCGAGCTGTCGCTGCCGATCCCATCTCCAGTCGGAGAAGCTGCTTACCGCGCTTTTCAGTGGGGCAAAAATCTCTTTGGCTTTGCCCACAAGGCTCTCTCCACCCAGGCTTTGGAGCTGATGCTCTCTGTGCTCAGGGAGCTGCAAAGTTTTTCCTCTGGGAAGCCCCTACCGCCGCGGGAGCGGGTGAAGGTCAGCCCAGCTACTTTGCAAGAGTTGCGGGCTCGTTACGAACGGCTGCTACAGGTCGATTGGCAAGACGCCGAGGCAGGTTACTACCCTCACGCCCTTCTTTTCGATAACCCCTGGCTGGACTTTGCCCGCTACTACCCGCAGGTATGGCTGGATCTGCCGCAGATCACTCAGCGGGTACACAGCCGGCGCTACCAAGAGTTTTCTCCAGACATCTCCACCGAGGGCTATCCAAAATACTACCTGCAAAATTTTCATTACCAAACCAACGGTTACCTGAGCGACAGCTCGGCTGAGCTCTACGACCTGCAGGTGGAACTGCTGTTTGGTGGCGCGGCAGATGCGATGCGGCGACGGGTGATCCGCCTGCTCAAGGATGGTCTCGATCCTGCTCTATCCGACCCCCACATCCTCGACGTAGCTTGTGGCACCGGGCGCACGCTGCGCCTGCTGCGGGGATCCCTGCCCAAAGCGGCGTTGTACGGCCTGGATCTTTCCCCTGCCTATCTGCGCAAGGCCAACCGGCTGTTGCAGGAGTTGCCCGGGGAGCTGCCCCAGCTCATCCGCGCCAATGCCGAGGCCATGCCCTACGCCGACGCCACCTTTGATGCGGTTGTCAGCGTGTTTCTCTTCCACGAGCTGCCCGGCCCGGCCCGCCAAAATGTCATCAACGAGATGAGCCGGGTGGTGAAGCCGGGGGGCGCCATTGTCATCTGCGACTCGGTGCAACTGCTGGACTCGCCCGAGCTGGAGGAGACGATGGAAGCTTTTGTGCAAACCTTCCACGAACCCTACTACCGGGACTACATCCGCGACGACCTGGGGGTGCGCCTGCAGCAGGCAGGCTGTGAGGTGTTGCGCCGAGAAACCCACTACGTCAGCACTTATATCTTGGCCCGTAAGAGTTGAGCGCCCTTGCCAAAAGCTTAAGAGGGTAAGGAGATTCGCGGTCGCCTGGCCAAAGGCTGTATAGTAGTATCAGACACGAAACCTCGGATAAAAAGCTAGGTCATCAACGCCCTTAAGTGCAAGGCGTCAGAATCTTTTCTATACTTAGGCTCATGTCCCCTCCGTATGGATCCCTTCGTGCCGGCATCACTGCTCTCAAGCAGGAGCGCTACTTAGAGGCCATCAACCTCCTTGAGTCTTTCTGCTACTGCTGCTCGATTCACGAGAGCTCGCCCCGCCAGAAGGAGCGCAACGGTTCCAGGATAAACCCTGAGGAATGCGCTTTGGCGCGGGTAGCCCTGGTCATGGCCTATCAGGGCAGCGGCGACTTGGAGCGCTCGACCGCGCTCTGTCAGGAGCTGTTGGAGCAGGGGGAACCCTCCTCAACAACACCCCTCTGGGCGCAGGAATGGGCAGCTCAAGCTCTGCCCACCCTCAGGCAGGCTTCAGAGCAGTCTATGCCGCCTGAGGAGGTGATGGCGCGGCTGCCCGTCCCCCGGCAGTTGGAAGACTGTCAGACCCTGTGTAGCTCCCGGGATCCCGCCCCGCATTTACTCAAGTCTGCCAACTAATCCTGCCAGTAGGCTGAAGTTGGCAACTCTGGGTGAAGAGCCGACAGGAGAAGTTGTGTTTTCGCCAGGAGCGCGCCTCTAGGTGTTCGAGTCTCACATGTTAATCGTAGAGTATGCCTGCTGCTGAGCCCACCACCTACCACTTTATTGTTGCCAGTCTGTCTTTTTTGCGCTCTGAACCTCTGGAGGAAGTGCTGGAGGAGCGTCGCCGACACTACGAGGAGCACCATCGCTCCATCGATTTCTTTTGGGTGCCCCAGCCGGCTTTCATGGAAGCTCCAGAGCTGCGTCCCCTGCGCCACAAGTTAAAGGAGCCGCTGGGGGCAGTGGTCTCGACCAATGAGGATTTCATCCGTTGGCTGGCGGTGCGCCTCACTTTTGTGGAAAAGGGCAGCTTCGTGGCCCCCAGCGAGTCGATCCCGGATCCCTTGCGCTCCCTGTCCTTGGCAGAGGGTTGATGAGATCCTGCCGGCGCGACCGATGGGAGGTGTCGCCCCCTCCTCGAGACGGGCGCGCAAGTTTGATTGCGGGATGGGCCAAGATTAAGATCAGGGCACCTCTCTCCGTCCAGCAGCAGTGGCGGCACGAGCCGGCATGAAAAGCACCTGTCAGGGCCAAGGCGGGGGAGGGAGAAAGGTTACACGGGGCACTATGACTTTGGAGCGACGAGGGGATTGGCCGGAAGGGGAGGCGGAGGTCTGCCAGCGGACTCCTCATCTTCGGGATCTTCCTCCCACATTTCCTTCAACTGAGGTGCTAAAGTCGGAGGCCCCCCCACTTGAGCCGCCGGCAAGTCCTCCCTCCGGCTCGCTGGCGTGTTCGTCCGGGAATCCCTTGCCGGAGCCGCTCCCTGAGGATCCCAAAGACGACGGCCCAACCGAGAAGCTGAAGCAGGAGGATGCTGCTCTGGCCGGGCCAGGCCTGAGAAATTTCCTGGCCGTGCTGCGCCGACGCAATTTCCTGCTGCTGTGGATAGGGCAGGTGTTTTCCCAGTTGGCCGACAAGGTGTTGTTGGTGCTGCTGATTGGGTTGATCTCGAGGCAGTTTCAGCCGGAAGGGGCCTCCATCAGCGGCTGGGTGGCGGCGATCATGCTGGCTTTTACGCTGCCGGCGGTGTTGTTGGGCAGCCTGGCGGGGGTATTTGTGGATCGCTGGCCCAAGAAGGGGGTGCTGGTGCTCTCCAACGTGGTGCGCGGGATCCTGGTGCTGCTGTTGCCGCCGCTGCTCTGGCTGACGGCGGGGCGCAACCTTTGGCCAGGGATCCCTTTGGGCTTTGGCGGGCTGCTGTTGATTAGCTTTGCCGTGTCTGTTTTGACCCAGTTTTTTGCCCCTGCCGAACAGGCCACTCTGCCCCTGATCCTGCCCAGGCGGGAGCTGTTAGCGGCCAACTCCCTCTACACCACGACGATGATGGCTTCGCTGATCGCCGGCTTTGCCATCGGCGAGCCGCTGCTAACGCTGGCGGATCGTTGGGGGCGTGCGTGGTTGCCCGGCTGGGAGGTGGGGCCAGAGCTGTTGGTGGGGGGAGCCTACCTGTCGGCGGGAGCCCTGCTGCTGCTGTTGCAACCCCACGAGAAGCTGGAGCCCAGACCTTGGGAGGCTCCCCATCTCTGGGAAGATCTCAAGCTGGGCCTGGAATACATCGGGCAAATGCCCTTGATCCGCGCGGCCCTGCTGCAAATGGTGGTGCTCTACTCGCTGTTTGCGGCGCTGGCGGTCTTGGCGGTGCGCATGGCCGAGGTGACGGCGGAGCTGGAGGCAGATCAGTTTGGGGTGTTGCTGGCGGCTGCCGGCCTGGGCATGGCCATTGGGGCCTTTTGGGTGGGGCATACGGGCCGGCAGGTGAGCCGTCGCGCCTGGAGTGGGCTGGGATCCCTGTTGCTGTGTCTGTCCTTGGCGGCCTTGTCCTGGACGGAGGGGAAGCTGTTTCCCAGCTTGGCTTGGATTGCCCTGCTGGGCTGTGGAGGGGCGTTGGTGGCGGTGCCCATGCAAACCCTGCTCCAGGAGGAGACCCCCGAACATCTGCGCGGCAAGGTTTTTGGACTGCAGAACAATGCGGTCAACATTGCTCTCAGTTTGCCGCTGGTTTTGGCGGGGGTGGCGGAAACCTATTTCGGCCTTGCCTGGACGTTTCTCGGCCTGGCGGCCCTGACCGGGTCGGCGGGGCTGTACCTCTGGGGTCTGCTGGGCAGAGAGGGGCACAGATAAGTTTTTCTGCTGGATAGCTGCGACGTAGGGCTGGGTATCTGTCAATGCCTTGTCGGTCTGGGTTTCTCCCCTGAGAGGGGAGGAGCGGGCCGAGGTGGGATGCGAGTCTGCTACCCTTATAGAGGCTTTGGAATCGCACATCCCCTTGTAGATCAGCGTTCTGGCGCCGTAGGGATCCGCCCATGCACATCGCCTGGATAGGCAAGAAGGCACCTTTCTGTGGCAACGTCACCTATGGCCGTGAGGTGACCAACGGCCTCTTGGAGCGGGGACATCAGGTGAGCTTTTTCCATTTCACCAACGAAAGCCCCTCCCCCAGCCTGGAGGCGCCTGCTGTAGAGGGATCCCGTCCGGGGAGCCGTTGGCGTGCTGAGCTGGCGGGGCGGGATGTCTCCCTGCCCTGTCTGTACAAGTCGCAGATTTATACGATCCCAGCTCCCAACGCCAGGCGGCTGCTCACCCAGGCGCTGCGGGAGTTGCAGCCGGATCTGGTGCATGCCTCGCTGACGATTTCTCCCATCGACTTTGTCTTGCCGGAGATCTGTGCGGAGCTCAACCAGCCGCTGGTGGCCACCTTCCACCCGGCCTTCGACCGGCGGCGGCGCAACATTGCCTCCCGCACCCAATACCTGGCCTACCAGCTCTATGCTCCTTGTTTGGCCCACTACGACCGCACCATCGTCTTCTCGGAAACACAGCGGCAGATCTTGGTCAGGCTAGGGGTGAGCCGCGAGCAGGTGGTGGTCATTCCCAACGGCGTCGACGTGGATAAGTATTCGCCGGGGCCCTCCACCCTTAAGCAACGGTTGGGGCTGGAGCGGATCTTCGTTTACCAAGGGCGGATCTCGCCGGAAAAAAATGTGGAGGCCTTGCTCAAAGCCTGGAAGCAAGCTCAAATGGGCGAGAAGTGCGGCCTGCTCATTGTGGGGGATGGGCCGCTGCTCAATACCCTCAAGCCCTTCTACACCCGCCAGCACGGGATCCACTGGCTGGGCTACGTTGCCGACGAGCAGCAGCGCATCGAGATCCTGCGCGGATCCGACGTGTTTATCCTGCCCTCTTTAATCGAGGGGCTCTCTTTGTCGTTGCTGGAGGCGATGGCCTGTGGGGTGGCGGCGGTGGCCACCGACGTCGGGGCCGACGGCGAGGTTTTGGCCGATGGAGCCGGGATCCTGTTGGATCCGGCTCGGGTGACGGTGGAGCTGCAAACGCTGCTGCCCCTGCTGCGGGATCAACGGGAATTTACGCAACTGCTGGGGATGAAAGCCCGCCAGCGGGTGCTGGAGCGCTACACCCTCAGCCACAACCTCAGCCGGTTGGAGCAGCTCTACCAGGAGCTGTGCCGGGGATCCCGTCAGCGCCGCCGCGCGTAAGGAAGACTATTGGGATTGGGCTGAAACTTTTGCGACAAAGCTTTTGATATTTTTGCTAAACTGCATCGTTATGTTTCCAAGGGATTGCCTCTAAGTTCCCGATGGATGAGTACGGCCCGCAAAAAGCCTTTCCGGCGCAGCCCCCTGCCGGGCTGTCGGGTTCGTCCTGGACGGAGTCTTTGCTTGCCCAAGGCGCGGACAGAAACTCCTTTCCCGCCAACGTTCCGGCTGCGTCGCTGCCGCCCACCGACGAGCAGGGCGATCTGCGCTCGGCCCAAGCTGGCCCAGATGGGGATCCCGCCGGTGCGCCCAAGGCGGCCTCGGAGGAGAGAAAGCTGACGGAAGTGAAACCGGCCATCTTGCCCGCCCCGCCGAAGCCGGAGCCGGTGGCAGAGCTGGGGACAGACCAGCAGCCGATGCTGTATTTGCTGGGGGGATTGGCCTTTGCCCTGCGCTCCTTCAACAACCTGAACCAGATCCTAGAGCTCACGGCTTTTGTGGCCAGCCAACTCACCGCTGCCGACGGCGGCGCGCTGGTGTTGTTCAACCCCAACGGCACCATCCAGCTAGATCAACTGCATTGTTCGGACCTCGACCGCCGCGAGCAGATTCGCGCCGAGATGGAGCAGATCGCCCAAGCTCTGTCTGCGCAGGAGCCCATTTTAAAAACCGAGGGATCCCTGTCTGTGAAGATCCCAGCCCTGGAACATCTCTTGGACGAGCGCCTGCGCCAGAGTCTGGGGCCAGATGTCCGCCTGTTCGGGACGCCGCTGTTGATTCGCAGCTCCGTCCAGGGGCGCCTGTACGTCTTCAGCCGTCAGCCCGGCTACCAGTGGAATGAACGTCGCCAACAACTGCTGCGGTTGGTGGCTGACCAAGCGGGCGTGGCCATCGAGAACGAGCGCTTGACGGCGGCCTTGCGCCGCAAAATGGCCCTGGAAAAAGAAATGGAGATCGGCTCCTACATCCAGACCCAACTGTTGCCCCGCCAGTACCCCCAGGTTCCGGGCATTCGGCTGGCAGCCCGCTGCCGTGTGGCCAGCAAGGTGGGGGGCGATTACTACGATTTCATTAAGATCCCCAGCGAGCGACCGGAAAACTCTAGGGCCGCCGCCGATGAGCCGGTTGGATCCCTGGCCCCTTCCCCTGAGCCATCCGAAGACTTTCGCCTGGCCATCGTAATTGGGGACGTGATGGGCAAAGGTGTCCCTGCCGGCATGTTGATGAGCATGACCCGCGCCATGGTACGGGCAGAAGCCCTCAACCGCCACTCGCCGGCCCGCGTTCTCCAACATCTCAACCGGGCCATGTACAGCGATCTGGAGAACTCCAATCGCTTTATCAGCCTGTTCTACTCAGAGTACGATCCCCGCTCCCGTCGCCTCTGTTTCAGCAACGCCGCCCACAACCCCACCCTCTGGTGGCGGGCCCGCAGCCGCGACATCCAGCCCCTCGACACAGAGGGAGCGCTGATCGGCTTGGAGGAACACAGCCAATACTCGGAAAGCTGCGTGCACCTGCAGCCGGGAGATGTTGTAGTTTATTATACCGATGGCTATGTCGAGGCCGCCAATACCCGCGGGGAGCGGCTGGAGACTTCAGGTCTGATGGAGGCCATCCAGCGGGCTGCCAGTCGCTACGAGTCGCCCGAGGAGATCCTGGAGAACCTTTTTGAGCAGATGGACGCCTTCCGGGGCCGCCAGGGATCCCACCCTGTTGTCCCAGGGCCGCCAGTGGATGCAGGGCTCTTGTTTCAGGATGAGATTTCCCTGCGGCCTGAGCCGGTGGACGATACGACGCTGGTGGTGTTGAAAGTACTGCCCGATTCTGAGCCAACCTAGCTACGAAGGTTCAAACTAAGGGTACCCTCTAGCTAGGGAAGCCACTTAGGTGGCGGCCCGCTTTCCCAGTTGACCTTTGCCTGAGGTACATGCATGCACTCCACTGCTTCTGGCTCTGAGCCCTCCTTAGTTTACTTGCCGGCCTCGCCGGCCTTGCAGACGGAAGCGATCGTCGCCCAGGTGTTCCGGCAGGACGTGCTGGGCGATATCCGCAAGGGCTGGAACAACTTCGTGGAATCGGGCCAAATTTGGGCCCTTTTGATAGGGATCGTGGCAGGCTACATGCTCAAGAGCATCACCAGCTCTCACTAAAGGCGGTGGCGCCCGGATTCCCTGGCCCCAAGGTGGCGGCGTTTTGGCTGTCGTTGCCTTGCTTGCTCTTTTCCGCCTCAACTGCAGCCAAGTCTTTCTGTGGTGGTCATCTCTCTCCCCGTTCCAAGCCCATGGCTAAGCCGACGGCACCTTCCACCCCGCGCCCCTGGAGCGGACGCTTTGCGGGATCCCTCCACCCTAGGATTGCCCGCTTCAACGCCAGCATTGGCTTCGACATTCGCCTTTTGCCCTACGATGTGGCCGGATCCCTGGCCCATGTGCAGATGCTGGGGGCCTGCGGCATCTTGAGCCGCGAAGAGGCAGAGCAAATTCGGCAGGGGCTGGAGCAGATCGAGAAGGAAGTTGCCGAGGGCATCTTCCAGCCTGACCCTGAGGCAGAAGATGTCCACTACGCCGTCGAGCGCCGTCTGGTGGCCTTGGTGGGGGAAGTGGGCAAAAAACTGCACACGGGGCGCTCCCGCAACGACCAAGTGGCCACCGACCTGCGCCTCTACCTGCGGGATGAAATCGACACCATCCGGCAGGCTCTCTGGGAGCTGCGGGGGGTTTTGTTGGACTTGGCCAGCCAGCATGTGGAGACAATCCTGCCCGGCTACACCCACCTGCAGCGGGCCCAGCCCATCAGCTTGGCCCACCACCTTTTGGCCTATGAAGAAATGCTCTGGCGGGACTGGCAACGGTTGGGACGGGTGCGGGAAGAGGTCAACGTCTGTCCCCTGGGCTCCGGGGCCTTGGCCGGCACTTCCTTGCCCATCGACCGGCAACTGGTTGCTCATCTGCTGGGCTTTGAGCGCATCAGTGCCAACAGCCTAGACGCCGTCAGCGACCGGGACTACCTGGTGGAGTTCCACGCTGCCGCCAGCCTGATCTTGGTGCATCTCAGCCGTCTCTCGGAAGAGCTCATCCTCTGGGCCACCCAGGAGTTTGGCTTTGTCGCCCTCACCGATGCCTGTGCCACGGGCTCCAGCCTCATGCCCCAGAAGAAGAATCCCGATGTGCTGGAATTGGTGCGGGGCAAGACAGGGCGGGTGTTCGGCCATCTCCAAGCTCTGCTGGTCACCTTGAAGGGGCTGCCCCTGGCCTACAACAAAGATTTGCAAGAGGACAAAGAGGGGCTCTTCGATACCGTCGATACTGTGAAGGCTTGCTTGGAGGCGATGACCATCCTGCTGCGGGAAGGGATCCAATTCCAAACCCAACGCATGGAGGCCGCGGTGCAGGAAGACTTCTCCAACGCCACCGACGTGGCCGACTATCTGGTGCGAAAAGGGATCCCCTTTCGCGCCGCCCACGATCTGGTGGGTCAGATCGTGCGTACCTGTGTGGCAGAGGGAATTCTGCTCAAAGATCTGCCCCTGGAGCGGTGGAAAAGCTTTCATCGAGCCTTTGAGGAGGATATCTTTGCGGCCATCGATCCCCGCCAGGTGGTGGCCGCGCGGCTCAGCGCTGGAGGCACTGGCTTTGCGGTGGTGCGGGAAGCCTTGCAACGGGCCCAGGCCCGCTACCAACAGACAGAGCCGGCAGAAGAACCCCCGCTGCCCCCCTCCTCACCTGGCTCTGGGCTGCCCTTGGAGAGCTGAGCAGCGGCCCTGCCTCCATTCCCGCTTGCCCCCTCTGTCCGCGACCCCAGAGCGACCTCCCAGCCATTGGCCTTGAGAAAGCGGAGGAAGGATGCGATCCCAAGCCATCTCCCCACCCCCCTCTGCCCTGGGAGAAGTGGTGGAGGCCAACACCACCACCCTTGTGGCCCAGTGCCTAGAGCCAGAACGCCTGAGCTTCCCGCCCCTGCCCGCCCTCGGCAGTTGGATCCGCTCGCAAGACGAGGAGACCGGCAACTGGATCTATGGAGTGGTCTGCTATGCCGCCATCACTCCCATCGACACCGTTCACCGTCCCAGGGCCTTGGGCCTCTCCCCCCGGGAACTGCGGGAGCAGCAACCCCAGATTTTCGCCATGTTGCGCAGCGATTTCCGCGCTGCCATTGTCGGCTTCGTTGGCGGGGGGCGGGTTTATCAGTATCTGCCGCCGCGCCCGCCCCAGATCCACCAGCCAGTTTACCCCTGCTCTGAAAGCGAGGTAAGGGAGTTTTGCCGCTCTTTTGAGTTTTTGCGCACCCTGCTGCGTGTCAACGGGATCCCCAGCGACGAGTTGGTGGCCGCTGTCATCCGTCAGACTTACCGGATCTTGAACCGGGATCGCCACTGGTTGGTGCAAGCAGGGCGGCAGTTGAGCTCGCTGTTGCGGGACGACTACGAATACCTCAGCGCAATTTTACGAAAGATTGAAGCCTAAGCGAAGAAGTATTGAGAATAGTCCTGAATCCCGCCGAAATTTCATCTGAGAGTGATAGCCTGAGGCGAAATCCTTGTGAATCATCCCTTTTGTACCCCATTGCTTGCGTCAAAATGTTTAACAAATTTAATCCCTCTGACAAACCCTCCAAAGGCAACTGGGCAGGTCGCACTTTTTCTGCTGCTGTGGGCGCTTCCCTGGCAGCGGCTGTTTGCATGGCTCATGGCCAGCCGCCCTTTATATCGCTGCTAGTGGCCAGTTGTGCAACGGTGTTTACCCTCGTTTGTGATGAGATGGGCTGGATATAGGCTCGGGGTCAGCTTTGGGCTCTCAGCCCCTCTGAGGCAACCATCGAACGACATGCAAGATACCCACGGATCAAACGCCGCTAAGAGTCTCTCCGCCCCTGCGCAATTTGTTTCGGCGAGCCATAGCCCTCGGCAAGCTATTGGAGGGCAGTAGAAGAGGGCGGATACGGATTCCTGTCTCTCCAGGCTTTTGGCTGGATCTAGAGGCCCTGGTAACTGTCCCCGGCCCGGCAGCCTCTGGGCCCACTTGGGCGAGGTGGGCAGGGAGCGAGCAGCGCTGTTTGGTTTTGATGTTTTTTGCCGGATCCCTGCCCAGGGCTGGCTTCGGCGAAGCAAAAGGTAGAGCAATCGGGGGTTAAGATCGGGGGGAGCGCCCTCTGCTGGTTTCTGATACATTTACGCTGAACACTGCTGAACATCACTGTTCAACTATGCAGCGATAGCATTCTGCTTGTTTCCATTCGCGTTAGCGGGACGGAGTCCAAACAGAATGGCGGTATCCCGCAAAGCTTTGAGTAGAATACCCAAAGCGCAGTTTCCGTGTCGTCTTACTACCAATTTTCTGCTTTGCTTTGGCTACCATGTTGGCAGACTCGAAAGTAAACAGAAAGATCAACTGGTAGTAATCCGTACTGAACATATTATACATTATTTTCAGTATAGTTGAGCTTATTATTGACTAGAGTCATGCTCTTTGCCTATAGTTGGCCCCGGAAACATCCCCATCTACAGAGGCTGTGCTGCCGTAACTTGAGAACCAGGCAGGCGGGAGCCTCCGATCCCAGTCAGGGCCTTTCCAAAACCCGATTTGACGGCCGATCTGTCTGGAGCGGGGCCAGAGTTGCTCGCTTCCCCCAGGCGCCGATGCCCTTGAGCCTATGACCTCCCTTCCTCTGGTTTCTGTGATCTTGGGCACGCGGCCCGAAGCCATTAAGCTGGCTCCGGTAATCCAGGCCCTGCGGGCCAGTCCCCACCTGCGCACCGAGGTGATCCTGACAGGGCAACACCGGGAGATGGTGGATCAGGTGATGCGGCTCTTCGGCCTACGGGCGGATCGGGATCTGGAGATCATGCGTCCCCGCCAAAGCCTGACCGACATCACCGAAGCCACCCTGCGGGGTCTAGAACCCTACTTGCAGGCGCAGCGGCCCCAACTGGTTTTGGTGCAGGGCGATACCACCACCGCCTTTGCCGCTGCCCTGGCTGCTTTTTACCAACGCATTCCAGTAGGCCATGTGGAAGCCGGCCTGCGCACCGACGATCTCTACCACCCTTTTCCCGAAGAGGCCAATCGCCGTCTCATTTCTCAGTTGGCCAGCCTGCACTTTGCTCCCACGCCGCAAGCGGTGGATAACCTGAAGCAAAGCCGCGTGATCGGCTCTATCTATTGCACGGGCAACACCGTCATCGATGCCCTGCTACAGGTAGCTGCGCTTGGGATCCCCTGCCCCATCCCTGGCTTGGACTGGGGGCGCTATCGGGTTTTGTTGGTTACTGTGCACCGGCGGGAAAACTGGGGGGATCCCTTAATAGCCATCGGCCAGGCTCTGCTGCAGATTTTGGCGGAGTTCCCCGACACGGCCCTCCTCTTGCCTCTCCACCCCAACCCCGCGGTGCGAGAGCCCCTGCAGGCCCTGTTGGGATCCCGGGAGCGAGTTTTTCTTACCGAGCCCTTGGACTATCCCTGCTGGGTCAGCGCCATGCAGCGCTGCACTCTCATCCTCAGCGATTCCGGCGGCATTCAAGAAGAGGCGCCAGCTTTGGGCAAACCGGTGCTGGTGCTGCGGCAGACCACCGAGCGCCCTGAGGCGATTGCTGCCGGCACCGCCCGCCTGGTGGGCGCCCATCCCGAAAAGATCCTGGAGGCGGCCCGAGAATTGCTCACGGATCCCCAGGCCTACGCCCGCATGGCCCAGGCTCAAAACCCCTTCGGCGACGGCACCGCTGCCAGGCAAATTTGCCACATCATCGAGAGGCAGTTTAACTCGCCCAGCTCACCAGAATAAGGCCCGCAGAGACTCAGACTGGGGTGAGAAAACCGTTGCCTGCTCCTCCCTTTCTTCGGCTGCCCCGAAAAAAACTAGGATCGACTGCTGGTACACCGGCAAAGCCGTCATCCGCACCGCCAAGATCCTGCCCGGCTACCCGGCCGTGCTCTGCCGGAGCGCCACCTGCGTATGTGTTTATAGCCTTGGGACAGGAGCCATTCATCATGGTCATGGCTCCCCCCAAAACCCTCCCCGACCTAGACAAAGTGCAAGCCCTGCGCTTCCCCCCTGGGCACGGGCTGCTGCTGCACCGCGGCACCTGGCACGCTTTCCCCCTCGCCTGCGAGCGCCCCGTTGTGGTGCTGACTGCCAACTCCGACGAAGTGGTAGAGGCCCTGGCCAGCAGGACGACGGCGCAGGATCAGGGGGATCCCTGTGCCAGCGGCTGAACGCCGAGATCCATTTGCAGCCGCTCTAAGCCCATGGCGCGGATCCCCGACGGCACCCCCCCACCGGCTCTTTCGGCGCAGAAGCCTTCGGCTTTAGCCGTGGGGTAGTTTGCAGAATACCCAAACCTCAGCATTAAAAATCGGCAAAAATTGGCGGTTGGTCTGCCAGGCTCGAATTGGGAGGGGTGAGTATTCTCGAATACTCCGAAAAGAAAACGCAAAGTTAGCTTTTAGGCAAGCGCAAGCTCAGCTCCGACCGAAGCGCGCTGGGGGCAACAGTTCGTCCTAATTTGGGCTCTATCTACTAGGTGTTCGGGAATACGTACCCTTCGATAGGAACCTCGCTTGTACAAAAGAGGAAGCTTAACTGCGAGAGAAGATTCATAGGCAAAGTACGAAACATGAAAGCGCCCAGATTATCCGGATGAGGCTCTTTTTGGGGGCCGCATCCGCCTAGCTAGAAGATCCGCAAACGTCTTCACCGTTGGCATCTGAAGAGAGTTGCCTTATATTAAATCAGCTAGCATGTTCGATATTTGCCAGAATTAAGCTATCTTGAGGGCTGACATGCCATCTAACCATTGGTCAGACTTCCATCCTCCCAGTCCTGGGCAAGGCTTGGAGCAAACTCAGTCAACGCCTTCCCATTGGAGTGAGCGCTACACGGGGGAGGACTCTCAGGTCGAGTATGAAAGAAACGGAGCCCAGACCAAGGCAGCGGCTCATCCAGAGGAGAACATGCTGAGCAATGCCGCGAAAATTAAGGTGGTGGGCGTGGGGGGTGGAGGTGGCAACGCGGTCAGTCGGATGGCGGCCAGCAACCTCAAGGGTGTTGAGTTTTGGAGTATCAACACGGATGCTCAGGCCCTTGCGCAGTGCTCGACATCAACGGTGAACCGCCTGCAAATCGGGCAAAAGTTAACCCGCGGGCTGGGGGCAGGCGGCAACCCGGCCATTGGTCAGAAAGCCGCCGAAGAGTCCAGCGAAGAAATTGCAGCGGCTCTCAAAGGGGCAGATTTGGTCTTTATTGCCGCCGGCATGGGAGGGGGCACGGGCACCGGTGGAGCCCCTATCGTCGCCCAGATTGCCAAGGCTAGCGGCGCCCTGACCGTGGGAGTGGTGACGCGGCCTTTTTCCTTTGAGGGCAAGCGGCGCACCAAGCAGGCCGAAGAAGGGATCCAAGCGCTGCAGGAGGCGGTCGATACCCTGATCGTGATCCCCAACGACAAGCTGCTCTCGGTGATCTCTGAGCAAACTCCTGTGCACGAGGCTTTTCGCGTCGCGGACGATGTCTTGCGTCAGGGGGTGCAGGGCATTTCGGATATCATCCTCATCCCCGGCATGATCAACGTGGATTTTGCCGACGTGCGCAGCGTGATGGCCGATGCCGGCACTGCCTTGATGGGCATTGGCATGGGATCCGGCAAGTCCCGCGCCCGCGAAGCTGCCATTACCGCCGTCTCCTCTCCCCTTTTGGAAACTTCCATCGAAGGGGCCAAGGGCGTGCTCTTCAACATCACCGGCGGGCTGGATCTGTCGTTGCACGAGGTCACGGTAGCCGCTGAGATTATCGCTGAGGCAGTGGATCCAGAAGCCAACATCATCTTCGGCACCGTCCAGGACGAGCGCATGCAAGGGGAGGTGCGCATCACCGTCATCGCCACCGGTTTTGACGGATCGCGGTCGGCTGCCGCTTCTGGATCCAAAGCCTCGGTCGCCAACAAGGGGGGGGTGGGGACGCGTAGGACCACTGCCTCTGGCTCTGAGCCACCGCCTCGACAGCCCCCTGAGCCTGAGCCCCCTGCATCCGGGGGCTTGGACATTCCCGAGTTTTTGCGCCGCCGCCGTCCTCCTTCGTAGGTTAGAGTGAGGGAATGCGGCTATCCTGGTGCCGGTTGCTGGGAGTGGGGAGTGCTTTGGGGTTAAGCCATGAACATTGTTATCTTGGCAGGGGGTCGTTCGGCAGAACGTCAGGTTTCTTTGGTAACGGGCAAAGCCTGTAAGCGGGCGCTGGAGGATCTGGGGCATCGGGCGAAGTTGATCGACCCCGAGGAGGATCTGCCGCTGCGCCTTTGGCAGGAACGGCAGGCAGGCTGCGACTTCGTCTGGATTGCCCTGCATGGCCCCGGCGGTGAGGATGGGGTGGTGCAGGGGATGCTGGAGTGGCTGGGCTTGCCCTATCAGGGATCCGGGCCGTTGGCCAGCGCTCTGGCCATGGACAAGCTGGTCTCCAAGCAGATCTTTCGGGCCGAAGGGATTCCCACTCCTGAGTGGCTGGTCTGGGATGAAGCGCAGCCGCTCTCCTGGGCCGAGTGTGTGGCGCGTTTGGGATCCCCGCTGGTGGTGAAGCCCAGCAACAGCGGCTCGACGGTGGGGATTAGCCTTGCGCGGGATGAGGTGTCGTTGGCTCAGGGGCTGGCGTTGGCCAGCTCGGTCTCCTCGCGGGTCTTCCTGGAGCGCTACATTCCCGGCAAGGAGATCACCCTCTCCATTCTCTCCGGCCAGGTTCTCCCGGCCATTGAGATCATCCCTGCCCAGGGAGATTTTTACGATTACGAAGCCAAGTACGCCCCCGGCGGCTCACGGCATTTGATCCCCTGTTCCCTCAGCGCGGCAGGGCTGGCCCGCTGCGAGGCGGCAGGGCTAAGGGCCTATCGGGTGTTGGGATGTGAAGGTCTGGCGCGGGTGGATCTGCGGGTGGATGCCGACGAGAACCCTTGGGTGCTGGAGGTGAACACCCTGCCCGGGATGACCCCCACTTCGCTTTGCCCAGAGGCGGCGGCAGCTCTGGGCTGGACGTTTACGGAGCTGGTGGAGCGGATGCTGCAGGATGCCCTGCAGAGGGCGGCATTGACTCGCTCGGCCCCGTCTGGATCCCGGCCTTCGCCACAGCCGGCCTGATCCCCAGCCAGACTGCTTTCTAGAGAAAGAAAAGAAGCAAAACCGCCACCGCCATCCCGACCATCAGCACTGCTCCTGCCGGCCACAGCCAGGCAATAGGGGATCCGCCTTTGCCAGCAGCTTTTTGGCCGGGACCCTTTTCTTTGGGCTCAGGCTGGGGGCCGGCGGAATCGGGAGCAACCAGCGTTAGATCCTGCAGCAGCCGGTTGCCTTGCTTTTCCAGCACGAGCGTGGTCTCCTCAGCGCTCAAGAGAGGATCCCGCAGCGGCTGGGTTTGCTGCCACTCGTATTCGGAATGTCCTGACGCTCGCCCATAGACCGTCACCTGCTCCAGACCGGATAGGCCCAACGCCTCCAGCGCGGCTCGCACCTGTTGGGTGAGATGGGGGTAGTCGAGCTGGGTTTGCGGGGAGCGGTTGAGGAGAACGTGCAGGTGAGCCTGGCGACGCTTGACGGCGATCTTGACAGGGACGGCCAAGCGAGCCTGCAACGCCTGGGCAATCTCAGCTTCCGTCATTGAGTTTTATTCCAGTGAAGGCAAGTTAATTCTAATACAGCCATGGGACAGGCGCTGGGAGTGGCGGCAGCGGCTTCGGGGTAGAATGTATCCGCATCGGCAAGGAAGGCCCCTGAGGAGGTCGTGTAGCTGGAAGTTCTATGCAAGAAAAAGCCATTGTCCGCAATTACTTCAACACCGTCGGTTTCGAGCGCTGGCGGCGCATCTACGGCAACGAGGAAGTCAATTTTGTCCAGAAAGATATTCGACTGGGCCATGCCCGCACAGTCGAGACGGTGTTGCAATGGCTGGGGGATCCCTCCGGTCTGCGCATTTGCGATGCCGGCTGCGGAGTGGGCAGCCTTAGCTTGCCTTTGGCCGCCCGAGGGGCGCAGGTGTTTGCCAGCGACATTTCCGAGCAAATGGTCAACGAAGCGCGTCGCCGCCAACAGATGGAGCTGGGATCCACAGACAACCCCCAGTTTCAGGTTTTGGATTTGGAGGAACTGACGGGGGAGTACGATGTCGTCGTCTGCCTGGATGTGATGATCCACTATCCCGAAGCCGACGCCCTGCGCATGCTCAACCACCTAACTTGCCTGGCCCGCTCTCGCCTGATCTTCAGTTTTGCTCCCAAAACCCCCTGGCTGACGCTGCTGAAGAAAGTAGGGGAGTTCTTCCCTGGCCCCAGCAAAACCACCCGCGCCTATCAACACCGCGAGGCGACGTTGGTGGGCCACCTGGCCGAGTGGGGCTGGAAAGTGCAACAACGCCGAACCATTCGAAGCCGCTTCTACTTTGCCTGGCTGCTTGACCTGGTTCGCTGAAGCCGTCGCTCCTAGCTTGCTCTGGGGCCGAGCTGCCTGGGCTCGACCAGGTCAGTCGAAGTTACCCAGTTTTTCCAGCAAATCCGGATCTGCCAGCTTTTGCAGGGCAAGTCGCGCATCATCCTGGACTCCCCAGTCAGGGTCGCCGCTGGCGCTGGCCAGCAACTGCTTGGTGAGCATTTGATAGAGAGCTGTATAGGGCGTCGCCGGCTTCAGATGTTGCCCTAGGATCCCTAGGCTCCAGGCGCAGTTGCCGCGGACTGCCGCCACCGGATCGTGGGCCAAGCCCCGACAGAGGGCTGCCGCCACCTCTTGCAAGGCCGGGCCGGGCAACACCTGAGCTTGGGCCAATTGTCCGAGGGCGCTGGCCGCCCACAGTCGCACGGCTGTGATATCTCCGGCCAATACTTCCAGCAACACCGGATAGGCCCGCGGATCCTTGGCATTGCCCAGGGCCCACACCAACCCTTTGCGCACATAGCCATTCCAATCCCGGCGCAAGCTGTCGATCAGCAGCTCCACCTCACAGGGATCCGAATTTCGACCTAGGGCATAGGTCGCCCCTACCCGCACCAATGGGCAGGGATCCCTGAGCAGAGCCAACAGGGACGGCACGGCACGGGGCTCTTCGATCTCACAGAAGGCGCGGGCCGCCTGCATCCGCAAACGGGGATCCGGATCCTGCAACTGCTGCAGCATCCGCTCCACATCTACCTCCGGCGGCGAGTGAGGTGGCAGCTCGTCTAGGGGAGAAAAGGCATCTTGGTACATGAAGGGGCGCGGGCAGATTGGTGCCGTTGGCGGGGAGGGCAGGAGCACGAAAATCTCTTCTCCCCAGGCAAGAGGCCAGAATGAAGGCGGAAAAAGCAGCCAAGCAAGCAAATCCTGGCTGCAGCCCATCATAAGCCGCCGAGGTCCCTAGTTTGCAGTTGAATCTGGAGATCCGGGAACCTGCAGCAAGTCCGCTCCTTCCAGCACCCGCGCCGAGCGGATCACATCCCCCACCTGCAGGCGCTCCACCCACTCCATGCCACTGGTGACATAGCCGAACACCGCATAGCGCCCATCTAGGATCGGCAGAGCAGAGAGGGCGATGTAAAACTGGGAAGAGGCCGAATCCAGCGGGCTAGAACGGGCCATGGCCACCGCGCCCAAGCGATGGGGCAAGGCCAGCTTGCTCAGGGCGATGGGATCCTCAATCAAGGTGTTGTAGCGGGGGTGAGGCTCCCCACGCACCTGAATCTCCAAAGGGATGGTGCGCAGGCGGTTGCTGCCCGGCTCGGTAGCGCCACCGGTGCCATCTCCCCGCGGATCCCCTCCTTGCACCACAAAAGGTTGGGGATCTTTCTCCACTCGATGGAAGGTGAGACCGTTGTAAAAGCCCCGCTGCACCAAATCCACAAACTGGCCAGCCGTGAGGGGCGCCTCCTCCCCGTGAATCTCCAAGATCACCTTGCCCGCTCCCTCAGCAGTTTGCACCTCTAGCTCCACCAGCGCCTTGCCCTGCAGTTGCGGGCGATGGGCGTAGGCCGGTGGGATCCCCGATGGAGAGCCAGAGGAGGGGAGCGCACGGCGACAAGCGAACAGACCAAGACAGAGGTACCCCAAAGCCAAGCCCAACCCCACTCTGCAGCGGCTCATTCGCCCCAGCTTGGTAAATTGCATCTGCCCCTTCTCCCTTTTTCGATTTGATCCAACTTTCCACAGGGATCCCTCTCCAGATGTCAAGAGAGATATCTAGAGCCGTTGCGACAACCCCAATTGCAAGGTGACGCTTTGAGCGCCATTGCTTACCCTCACCCCGTAGGGGCTGATGGAGGTGACCCGCCACTCTGCTTTCACCGCCTGGCCAACCGGCACCTGTCGCACCACGTTGTCGATCAGAATCAGAGCCTTGGGATCGCCCGGATCGTGGATCAACCCCACCAGCTTCATCTGCGGCGGCGGTTGAGGCGGGATCCGCACCGGCGCAGACCTGAGGGAGGGAGGAGAAGCGCTGGTTGCCGCTGCAGGGGTAGGAGCGGTGGCCGCTGGCGGCCTTACGGGGGTTGTTTTCGCCTCTGGCTCGGCTAAGGTGATCCTAGGTGGCTCCTGAGACGAAACTTCCTCAGAGGGATCTCGAGGAGTTTTACCTCCCGCCTCTGGGGGCCGAGATGGTTCCTGTTCCTGGGCCAGCCGGAAATCCGAGTTGGGAGAATCGGAGGCCTCAGTCACAGGATCCCTCAGCCAAGGAGAATTGGCCTGAGAAAAGACTCCCGCCCGGCGGCGCAGGGTCGTCCAGAAGGCTAGCCCTGCTACCAGAGTGGCCGCCAAGGCCAAACCAAGTAGGATCCCTGAGGCCATAGAAGAGCGCCGCAAAGGCAGCGGCGGGCGCGTGCCCCAATAGGGGTACTCTTCCACCAGCCCTTCTTCAAGGCTGTGCTCCAAATCCTCAAGCAGCTCATCCAGCAGGGAATCTGCTTGACTCTTGTAACGCAATACAGCCCAAGGAGAACGACGGCTCCTGTCTGCCGAAGCATCAAACCCGGACATAGAACCTCCCTTGGCGGCGAGACCCCTAGCCGACAGCAGCCGTCTCCTCACTCCAGCGCTCTCACAGGAGCCGCATTTCCGGGTACTCGGTCAACAGCGCCTCTGCCGACAGGGTGTCTCCTTCCAACTGCGGCGTCCACAGCACTTCGATCGCCACAATTCGCTCCGCCGGAATGGAGGCCAACTGCAGCAGGCACTGCCGCAGATCCGCCGCAGATTTAACTACAGGTAGTGTACCTAAGTTGCCGCGATACGCAACTAGTAGAGTAACGACCAGATACTCGCCGACATCCGGGATCCCGGCAGCAGCGCGTTTAAGGACCGCTTGGGGAACCTGTTGGATTTGGTTGTTGCGGTTGCTGAGGGTTTCGGCGCTAAACTTGCTGCGCTCTTGCAAAGAGGCTTGGTAGAACAGAGACTCGGCGCGGGAGAGAGGCAGCTTCTCTGCTTGGGCATGGCCATAGGCCCAGTAGTCGCTGTAGCGCATCAAGCCGAGGGTGACCTCTTGCAGGAGTTGGCTCAGCCCTTCCGGCGATTGGGTATCCGCTTCCAGAGCCAGGGCGTTCATGTCTTTTTGCAGTTGCCGGGCGCTGGCCAGCAGGCCCACTTTCACCTGAGCCAGGGTTACTGGCGGGTCAGCAACCCCCTCGTCGCCATCTTCGGAAACAGCCGAGCGCAGGCTGCGCACCAGAAAGCTACCTGCCCCGATGAGCAGCAGCAGTGTCAGCAGGCCGCCACCACCACCCCAGAAAAAGGGCACCACCAGGGGAAAGCCGAACCCCCCTCCATAGCTGGGGTACACCGGAGCCGAGCGGGGGCCAACGGAGCGGGGGGCAGAGAAGGTCGGAGAGCGGAAAGAGCCACCGCCAATGCGACCACCACTGCGCGCCCAGACGGCACTGACGGGGGCCAAGGCCAAGATCAAAGCCAGGGCAATGGCCAGCAGGGGCCGGCAGCTTCGACTGATTCGTTTCAGCATGTTCACGTGTCCATCACGGGGCTAGTCTTCCTCAATTGTATGCTCTTTCCTTAGACAGCAGAGGGCAGGGATCCGAACCTTTTAGCGGGCTATTTGAGCCATTGCTTGTGAATCCCCACCGATTTACTCCTCAGCATCCAACTCAGGATTACTTCAATCTGGCCCATCGAGACTATCGACGGAGGCGACCGCAGTCTTGACACTCCCACCGCCTGAAGGCGGGGGATTCTTACGCAGTCCACAAAAGAACCCGTAACGGCGTTGTCAAAGCGCCTCTAGACAGTTCCTGAAGGCAAAGCCCCAAGGTTCTGCTGACTTTCTTAAGCACAGGTTGGCGGCAGCATTCGCATCAGCGTTGACCAACCACCCCTCTGCCGTTTGGTACAGGCCCCGCTTGACACGCTTTCCAGAAGGTCTCCACCCGTCGGGTTTTTCACCATAATTAGTTTCCATCTAGGAAGCTTGCCTGCGAGCTGTACGCCTCCTCTACCTCAGTAAACTCCATCCATAATGCTGACATAATTGCGCAATACAGCCTGTTAAGGGCTCAAGGGGTACAATAGCAGCACTTAGCAAACCAACTTCGGAAGGAGGATGGATTGATCAGTAGTAAAGAAGTCTTCACTATCTGCTCCATGCTATATTTCCCAATTCTGCAAAGCTGCCGAATAAAATGCTTCAACACCGACCACATCATCTCAATGGGATTCAACTCCGGCGCATACACAGGCAGGTATAGGATTCGTGCTCCTGTCCCCCTAATCAATTCCTCAACTTCCCGACTCTTGTGGATATTTAAATTGTCCATAATCACAACCTTCCTCGCATCTAGCTTCGGACATAGCTCGCTTCTCAAAAACTCCAAAAAATCTCCTTTCTTCATCCCACCCTTGATGACACGACAGCCAACTACACCTCTCAAGGAAATAGCTCCAATAACCGTATACTTTTCACCCTTGTATCTCTGACGATAATGATAAGCCCTTTGACCACGTAAACTCCGAGATACTCCCCGCTCCATTCCCTCCCAGACTCCCGTCTGGTCGATGGCAATCAAATCCTCCGCTGGAATATTCCTGACTTCTTGACTATAAGCTAGTCGTTCCCTTTGCACCTCCTCTTCTTTGACTTTTGCACTGCGGTAGGTCTTTTTTTTAGAGTCATTCCTTGCTTTTTCAAGAAATTATGTATTGTGACGATGCTTACATTGATTCCTAAGCGCTCGCGCAACAGTTCTTGATACTGCCACAGGTAGAAGTCTGGGTGTTCTGTAATAATTGCCATCACTTCCTGCCGATGTTGTTCCAAAATGCCCACTCGCTTGGTGCCTGCTTTCTTAGGGGCTAAATCTTGAGTTTGTTGGTACTGTCGCACCCAGCGGTGTACTGTTCTTTTGGTCACCATGAAGCGTTTAGCTACCTGGCGGATGGAGGTGTTACCTGCCTGGTAGGCTGCTACAACTCTTTGCCGCAAATCCAAAGAATGAGTCGGCATTCCTTTCTCTCCTTCCTCTTGAATACCTGTACCCTATTTTAAATTAAAAGGCTGTATCAGTAGTTGCGGTAAAAATGGGATCCCCGAAGGAGGAGTGTGCGGATGTGGGTTAGGGCTGCTCTGCGCCGTGCTGCGCAACTGATGGCAGCGTTAATGTTTTGCCTAGTGCTCTCAGTTTCTCTGAAAGAGTGCGGATCAGGGGGAGGATCGTTGCTCCCGCTTTCTCCTTTACCCACCCCGACAGCCACGCCCACCGCAACACCGACAGCGACACCGACTGCAACACCCACACCGACTCCCACGCCCACCGCAACACCGACAGCGACGCCGACTGCAACACCCACGCCGACGCCGACACCTCCTTTAGGAGCCTGTGATCCGAACGCCAACGTGACCCCGATTGGCACTGTCCAAGGCACTGGCTTCGCTTCGCCGCTGGTAGACCAAACTGTTACCGTTTCCGGGATCGTGGTGGGAGACTTTGAGAAAGAAGGAGTAGCCAACCAAACCTATCTTCAGGGCTACTACCTGCAGGATGATGGCGACGGCAACCCGGCCACTTCCGATGGCATCTTCGTTTTCAGCGGTACGGCCAACAACGTCAGCCTGGGGGATAGGGTACAGGTGACGGGGAGAGTGGCCGAGTTTCGCCAGCAAACTCAGATCTCCAACGTTACCAACTTCACTATCTGCAGCTCCAACAATCCCCTGCCATCTCCGGTTCAGATCGCTCTGCCGCTAACTCCCGAGCAGCGGGAAGCTCTGGAGGGCATGCTGGTTACCTTCGGCAACCAGCCCCTGTTTGTAACCGACTCTTTCCTGCTGGGACGCCACGGGGAGCTGAGTGTAGCCACAGAGCGGTTGTTCACCCCCACGCAAATTGCGGATCCCAGCCAAGCGGCCGCCCTCCAGGAAGAGAACAACCGCAAACGGATCCGCATCGATGACCGGCTGCTCACCCAAAACCCGGATCCGGTTATCTATCCCACTCCTGGCGGTCTCAGCGCTGCCAACACGGTGCGGGGCGGGGATCGCGTCAGCAACATCGTTGGGATCATGACTCAGTTACGGGGCCGGAACGTCGCTGGCGACGTGGATGCCACCATCGACTACCGCATCCACCCCAACGATCCCAGCAACTTGCCGACGTTTCAGTCCGTCAACCCTCGCCCGCAAACTCCACCCGCGGTAGGCGGATCCCTGAAGGTGGCCAGCTTCAATCTGTTCAACTACTTCAACACCTTCGGCAACATTTGCTTCCCCAACAATTCCGAGTGTCGAGGGGCCAGGAACGCCGCAGAGTTCACCCGCCAGCGGGACAAGATCATCGAGGCGATTCGCCGCATGGACGCCGATATTGTGGGCCTGAACGAGCTGGAAAACGACGGCTATGGCCCGAACAGCTCCATCCAAGATTTGGTGAACGGTCTCAACCAGGTCATGGGGCCGGGAACCTACGCTTTTGTGGATGTAGGGGTAGCCAACCTAGGCGGTGATGCCATTACCAATGGTTTCATCTATAAGCCGGCTACGGTTGAAATTGCGCCTGGCACCAACCCCGCCTTTCTGGATACCGGGGAACTCACCCAAGATCCCTCGCTTCGTCGCCACCGCCCTCCCTTGGCCGTCACCTTCCGGCAGAAGAGCAACAACGCCATCTTCACGGTGGTGGTCAACCACTTGAAGTCGAAGGGATCCCCCTGTGATCCTGTCGACAACGATCCCTTCCAGGGCAATTGCAACGGCAACCGCAGGCGGGCTGCCCAGGAAATCCTGAACTGGTTGTCCACCAACCCCACCGGCTCCACCGATCCGGATGTGCTGATTATCGGGGATCTCAACGCCTACGCCAAGGAAGACCCGATCAAAGTCTTGGAGGAGGGCGGATTTACCAACCTCAACGGCCCCAACAGCTATTCCTTCAGCTTCCAAGGTCAGTGGGGATCCCTGGATCACGCCTTGGCCAACGCCAGCTTGAGGCCGCAAGTGACCGGGTCGGCCAAGTGGCACATCAACGCCGACGAGCCAGTGAGCCTGGACTACACCACGAGCTTCAAGAGCGCCTCACAGCAGAGCCTCTTTTACGCCCCGGATCCCTTCCGTTCTTCCGATCACGACCCGGTGATCGTCGGCTTGAACCTGACGCCGACGCCAACGTCAACCCCGACGCCAACACCCACACCGCCCCCAACGCCAACCCCGACCCCAACCCCCACGCCAACAACACCAACACCTCCTCCAGTTAACCTGCCTCTAACCGAAGACTTTGACAACTGCAACCCCGCTCCCGCTGGCTGGCAGATTGTGGATGTGGATGGCGACACCACCCGCTCTTGGCGCTGCGTCAATTCCTATGCCGAGGCCAACGCCTTCGGCGGCCAGCAACCGGGTGATGATTGGCTGATTACTCCGCCTCTGAACCTGGCTTCGGCCAACAACCCGGTTCTGACCTTCCGCAATCAGAGTTCCTTTACCGATAGCGGCGTTCCTTTTCCGCAACTAAGCGTTCTTTACTCCACCGATTACAACGGTGCGGGCACTCCGGCGGCGGTGCAGGCAGCCACTTGGACGGCCCTGACGATTCCCAATCCCTCTACAGGCCAATTTGTGGATTCTGGAAACATTTCTCTATCTGGGATCCAACCTCCTGGCCGTGTTTACATTGCCTTCCGCTATCGGTCTTCTGGCACAACTTCTGGCAGAGCCACTCGCTGGCGGGTGGATACGGTTAGGATTGCCGGGAATTAGGACTGGGATCCAAGTGCCAAACTGACTTCGATGGGCAGGAGCTGGGGGAGCGGCTTTGCTTCTCCAGCTTTCTTTTGCTCGCTTTTTTCCCTGAAAAGGGAGCCATATCAGGATTGGGGTAGGGTGGCGGCGTCCTTGTCTCAATCGAGACGACCTGGGATCCCCGCCTGAGCGCAGACCTGGCCCTGGCGATCGAACAGGGTTACCTGCACCGGCAGGGATCGAGCGGCATACTTTTGCACATAGGCTGTCGCCCGCTGGCGGATTTGTCGGGAAAGCTCCTGCAGCACCGGCTCTGCCCAGCCCAGATCCTTCAGATACTGCACCGCTGCCTCTACCGTCCTCAGCTCCAGCACCTGCCGCGCCTGCTCGGCTGTTCCCCCGCAGCGGATGAGGGCTGCCGCCAAGATCTCCAGGCGGGCATCGGCCACATGGCTGGAAGTGGTGAAAATGCCCCCCGCCAGCTTGATCAACTTGCCGTGGTAGCCGATCAAATGAATCGAGTCTGCCCCTCGCAATGCCGCTTCCACCAGCAGCGGCCCGATCCAATTGGCCACCAGTAGAATTTGTTCTGCTGGGATCCCTTGCCGCAAGGCCACCTGCTGCCCATGGCTGCCCACGCAAAAGGCCAGATGCCGGTGGTTGGCCAATTTCTGTTGCAATTCGCGGCGGGCCCGCTCCAGGCTCTCGGCACTGGCAGAAGGCTCCACCTCGGCCCGCGTTCCCAAGAGAGCCAGTCCCTCCAGCACCCCAAACGCCGCATTGGAAGTCCGCTCCGCCAAGAGTTTTCCCTCCGGCAAGATGATGCGCACCCGCAGGCGATACCCATCCGGGATCCCAGGCGAAAGATTGATCTCAAACAGGCGCCGAGCGTAAGCATAGATGGCCGGGCTGCCATCAGCATGCCGCCCCAGCCCCTCTCCCGCTTCCAGGAGCAAAGGCGGAGTGGCGGGATCCCGTTCCTCCAAGCCCACCCAGGCCCAGACCGGCGTGTTGCGGGTGAGATCCAGATGAGGGCCGGGATCCGAACGGGTAATGGCCAAAGCGGTGTTCTCCGAGAGAGCAGCCACCTGCTCCACTGGGATCCGGATGCAAACATCAGGGAACTGGGGCTCCACCTGCACTGCAATGACAGGATGAGCGCCGTCCTGCTCCAAAGGGATCCCCAGAAGGCGGCGGAGAGCGGCTTTAGCAGCAGCCACCGCAAACACGGGCAAGGTATAGCCCTGTTGTGACGAGGGGGGAACCGCATCCTGCATTTTTTGCCTGGAAATAGAGAGGAACCTGCTCTGGAAAAAACTTTGGAGAGAGCCTGTCTCAATTGTGGCCGACGCCAGCCAGCAGGACTGGCTTGATAGGGCAAACTCCTGAAGCCGACTTTAGTGCTCCAACCGCGTAATCGTTAAATGATCTGGGGGAAGAAGGGGAGGAGCGAGAACTTATCTCTTTCAATGAAAGTAAAGAGTCAGAACCGGGGCAGCTATGAGCGAAACCTTGCAGCACTATTTTGAGCGTCTGGAGTTGCAAATTCAGGAGCTGAAAGCTGCCATCGAGCGGATGCCGGAGCAGGTGGCGGCTGCTCTCCTGGCAAAGCAGGAGGCTAAAAAAAATGCCCCCGCCCCCTCCCGTTACAGCGTTCTCACCTCAGACTTGGTGGAAGATGGGAGCCACAACTTTTTGCTGGAGGAGGATCCCCCTGTAGTAAGCAACCGCAGCCCGGCGTATGAACTTGCTCCTGAAGCCCAGATCCAGCGCCTGAGCGCCCAGCTAACCGCTGCCTACAACCGCATTGCTGCTCTAGAAGAACAGCTCTTGGCGCAGCGCCTGCGGCAATGACCTAGCGAGGTTTCGGTGGAGGGGTGGCAAGTGTGCTGTTTTTGCGCTGCACATCTTGCATCTGGAAGCCGTGCTTGCGCAGCTCCTGATCCAACAGCAGCTCGTTTTCCACGTGATCCACAAACAGCACACCGTTGAGGTGATCGATTTCGTGTTGGATAACCCGCGCCAGCAGATCGTCGGCTTGGAGGGTGCGGGGCCGCCCGGTTTCGTCCTTAAACGAAACCACCACCCCCTGCGGCCGCATGACCTCGCAGAAGACGCCCGGAATGCTAAGGCAGCCTTCCTGGCCGGCTACAACTTCGCCGAGGTACTCGCGGATCTCCGGGTTGATCAGCACCAGCGGTGGCACTTCCGGCTTATCGGGATAGAGATCTACCACAATCAAGCGCTTGGGAATGCCCACCTGGGGAGCTGCCAGGCCAATGCCATCGGCGCTGTACATCGTCTGCAGCATGTCTCGCGCCAACTGGCGGATCTCGTCGTTGACCTGGCTGACGCGCTTGGCCGGCTGCCGCAGCACCTTGTCACCCATGCGATGGATGCGCAGAGGCGGGTTTTTCAGCTTGGCTTTGGGGACAGAAAGGGTGGCCACCATCCGGCAGGTCTCTCAGAATAAACAACAGCAGACATCCCGTCTGGACTTCCATTCTACATTCAGTCCAAGCCGTGCCGAAGCGATGCGTCTGCTGTTCAGCTCCCCTCTGCCTCTGCCAGAGAAGCTGGGAATAGTTGCGTCAGCAGCACGGAGTGCTTGGGCTCGGCAGCGGGTAGGGCCGAAGGACTGGCTCGGGCTTGTTTGCAATCACCAAAACCTTGGCGGCGCAGGCCCCGTCCTCCCCCTTTCCCCCCGTATACGGGAGGATGCAAGGGGGGCTGGGGATCAGCCGCCTTCTATGCCATGTTCGCCAGCCCCACCCCGTTTGGGGAGGGTGCAGCGTTGTCAGTATCTGGGCTTAGGTCCAGGTTGGGGTTATGGCCTCCCCCACAAACATATGGCAGTCTCCCGCCCCTGTAGCTCGCGACAAGCGAGAAAGAATCCGGACTGGGGAGAAGGTCAATACAACTCGGAGCTGTCTTCCTCGACCTCTGGGGATCCCTGTTGGTCAATGGCTTGCTTGAAGCCCAGGGCCACCAGAATGTTGGAGAGGGTGAGGAAAGCCTCTGCTCCCCCATGCAAGGGATCCACATTGGCCAGGGAAGTGCCGTAATGCAGTTGGGCATACAACCCTGCCGGGATGCTGACGGCCACAAACAGTAGCAGCAGCCAAAACCCGATCAAAGCCAGGCGCGGGATCCGGCGGAGCCGCGACAGGAAAAACAAGAAGGCCAAATAGGGAAATAGAGAAAGGGCAAACAAACTGTCCATCGCCTAGCTTGGATCCCTCCTCCCAAGGGACTGATCCGCCTGCTCCGCCCGCCAAATGCGGTAGGCAGCCCAGGCCAGAGTGCAATTGCCCAGAAGTGTCAAGCTCGCCTGGGCAGTTACCACCCAGTTGAGGGCGGGATCGTTGTCAAACCAGTGCCAGGTAATGGCACACATTGCCCCCACCAGAGCAGGCAACATCGCCCAGCTCAAGCCGCGCCACTCTGGCCGGCCCGTTCGCTCCCCAAACTGCCACACGCAAACAATGGCCGCCAGCCATTCCAAGACGCTGGCAATGTGAATCCACCAGGTGGGAAACGAAAGGGCGTGCATCAAACCTCAAGAGAATGGCGCAGCAACTGGCGGTAGGTGGCCTCCTGCAACAGCATTTGCTTGTGCAGCTTGACCAGGATGTCCTTGGCCTGCTCAGGGCTCATGCGAGCTACCAGCGTCTCGAAAGCCCGCTGGCGAAATTCTTGCTCCAGAGAGAGACCTAGCGTTTCCTCCATTGTCGTCACCTTGAGACTCTTAGGGTAGGTGAGAGACTCGCGCTAGGATATCCCAGCGCTGCTCCCAACAAGCACTGCAAGCAGGACAATACATATCTTAACAATCTAGTTTAACAAGTTGCAACAAAACGACAAGGGCCTCCGGATACCGGTCGAGCCAGAGCTGGAGGGGAAACTCAACAAAGGAGCGGGAAAAGTACACGCCCGTAAAGTTTGACAAAAGCACATTTTGGATGGGAAAGTGCGAAGATTTTTGAGCGGCGATCCCTTTACATCCTGTCATGTTGTGCGATTAGGCGGGGCCCCGTGATAAAAGTGAAGTACCTTGAGCTTTGGTTGCCGCTCTTTCCGATTCGCGCCTTGCTTTGCTTGAATTGCCATGACCATTTTTGTGGGAAACCTAAACTATAAAGCCTCAACAGAAGAGCTAGCAGCTTTCTTCCAGCAGAGGTGGAACGTTAAGTCGGTTACAATCCCGATAGACCGAGAAACGGGCCAGACACGGGGCTTCGCGTTTGTGGATTTGGCCACGGAGGCCGAGGAAGAGGAGGCCATCGACGTCGCCAACGGCCAGGAATTTATGGGCCGACCTTTGCGTTTGGATCGAGCCAGGCCGCGCCGACAGGCTTAGCTTCAGCGGGGATTCCTCATCTGACTCCGAGTGGGGTGCCAATCCAAAAGTTGGCAAGGCAGGCAAACGGCGGGCAGGAGTGAGGGCAACGGATGGAAGGGCTTCAAGGCTGCTTGAGATGGTGAAGCTGCTGCATTTTTCCGATATTCATTTGGGCAGTGGCTTGGCCTACGGCTCCATCAACCCAGCTACGGGGCTGAACACGCGTTTGGAGGATTTTGTCGCTTCTTTGCGCCTATGCATTGATCATGCCCTCGATCAGGCTGTGGATCTGGTGCTGTTTGGGGGCGATGCCTTTCCCGACGCGACGCCGCCGCCGCTGCACCAAGAGCTCTTTGCCCAACAATTTCGCCGCCTGGCCGATGCCCGGATCCCGACCGTTCTCTTGGTGGGCAACCACGACCAGTACGGGCAGGGGCAAGAGGGCAACAGCTTGGCCATCTACCGCGCTCTGGGGGTGGCGGGATTCGTTGTGGGGGATCGGCTGCAGACCCATTGGATTGAAACTCGCAGCGGCCCGGTGCAGGTGACCACCTTGCCTTGGCTAAACCGCTCCACCCTGCTTGCCCGCCAGGAGAGCCTGGATCTCAATGCCGAAGTATTCACTCAGCAGCTCCTGCAGCGCCTCGATCTGGCTCTGGAAGGGGAGATCCGCACTTTGCAGCCAGGGATCCCGGCGATTTTGTTGGCCCATGTGATGGTGGATACAGCCCGCTACGGGACGGAGCGGCATCTTTCGGTGGGCAAGGGAGTGACGGTGCCCCTGTCGCTGCTGGCGCGGCCCGCCTACCAATACGTGGCTTTGGGTCATGTGCACCGTCACCAGGTGTTGTGTCGGGATCCCTTGGTAATCTATCCCGGCAGCATTGAGCGAGTCGACTTTGGGGAGGAACAAGAGGAAAAAGGTTGTGTGTTGGCAGAGGTGACGGCCACGGGGGCGAGCTACGAATTTTTGCCCTTGCCCACCCGCACCTTTCACTCCATCCGCCTTGATCTCACCCCCTATCCCCCCCAAGAGGTGCAGGCCAAACTGCTGGAGGCCATTGCCAAGGCCCCTGTACCCGGCTCCATCCTGCGCCTGATCTACCGCCTCCGCCCTGACCAGCTCGATTGCGTTGACGAGCGGACCCTGCACCAGGCCCTCGCCCCTGCCTTCAGCTATACTCTCGTCCCAGACGTGGTCAGCCCCAGCCGCATTCGCCTGCCGGCCCTGGATCCCAGTTGTCTAGAGCCCCTGACGGCCCTGGAGCACTATCTGGCCGACCGCAGCGATCTGGCCCCCTTGCGCAACGAGTTGCTAGCCGCTGCTCGTCAGTTGTTGGCGGAAGCAGCAGATCCCTTGTCAGAGGGAAATGCCAACAGGGAGGAGGCAGATCCTGCAAGCCTTGCTGAAGGGGAAGAGCAGCAATTGCCCTTGTTTTAAGGCCCTGCCTCTGTTTTAACCTTGGCCGCTAGCTGAGGGGTTCTTGCCGAGTGATCTGGATCACCTCGAGAGGGGGGAAAACGCCAGAGACTGGAGCTGGGTTGAAGACGTTGGCAGCGACGGCATCAGCTCACTCACAGGGAACTGACCAAGACTGGTGGCTGGGATGCCACCAGTCTTTTTTGTTTTGGCCAGAAATAAGGATCCCGGTTGTGGGCCGGGATCCCTTGCTGTTTTGACCTGGACTTTGGGGCTGTCCCCGAACCTAGGGGTGCAAGTAGGTGTAGGCCCGCAGGTTGTCTTCAAAGTGCTGCTGCAAAGCGCGGGCCTGGGCCAGGCTGATCTGCCCCCGTTGCAGAGCGGCTTCGGTGGCGTGGTGGAGGGTTTCCACCAGGTCTTCGCTGTTGTACTGCACCCAGCTCAGCACCTCGCCGATGGTGTCCCCCTTGATGACTTGGGAAACGTGGTAGCCGCCGGGGCGGGAGCGAATATGCACCGCGTTGGTATCGCCAAACAGGTTGTGCAGATCCCCCAGGATTTCTTGGTAGGCGCCCCCCAGAAACACCCCCAGCAGGTAGGGCTGCCCGTTGGGATCGTGCAGCGGCAAAACCGAGGTGATCTGCCCGTCTTCGCCAAAGAAGCGGTTGATCTTGCCGTCGCTGTCGCAGGTCAGATCGGCCAGGGTGGCCCACTGGCGCGGCTCCTCGTCCAGACGGTGGATGGGCATGATGGGGAACACCTGGTCGATGGCCCAGCTATCCGGCAGGGATTGGAAGAGGGAGAAGTTGCCGTAGTAGATGCTGGCCAGCATCTCGTCCAGATCCAGGAGATCTACGGCCACCGGCTGCCCCGCCTGGTGCTGCTCGTAGGCCAGCGTGCAGATCTTGTCGGAGCAGTTCCAAAACAGCCGCTCCACCTCGGCCCGCTCCCGCAAGCTGAGGGATCCCTCGGTAAATTGGCGCAGGGCGGCCTCTTTCAGCTCCTGGCAGCGGCGATAGTCGGCCACCAGGGTCTCGGGCCGGATCTCGTAGTAGAGCTGGTTCAGCTTTTGGATCACCTCAGCATCGGAGGTGAGCTGGGTGGGCATGGGGTAGGGGCTGGCGGCGTTGACATCCTGGATGTCGAAGACCAGCACCGACTGGTGGGACATCAGGGCCCGCCCGCTTTCGGTCACCAGCACCGGCGGCTGGATCCCGTGCGGCTGCAGGGCGGTCAGCACCGTCTGCACCACGGTGGCGGCGTAATCTTCCAGGCTGTAGCTCTGGGAAAAGTGGCTGGTGGACTGGGATCCGTCGTAATCGACCCCCAAGCCGCCGCCGACATCCAGATAGCCCATCGGCGCCCCCAGCTTGACCAGCTCGATGTAGATCTGGCTGGCCTCCCGCACGGCCCGCCCATGCACGCTCACCATCGAGATCTGCGAGCCGATGTGGTAGTGCAACAGGCGCAGACAGTGCAGCTTGCCGACTTCCCGCAGCCGCTCCACCACTTGCAACATCTCGGTGGCCGTGAGGCCGAACTTGGCCCGATCCCCAGCCGAGGTGCCCCAGCGGCCACTGCCCTGGGCGGACAGCTTGGCCCGCACCCCCAGCAGGGGATCAATCCCCAGGTGCTCGGCAGCTTGCAGCACCAGCTCCAGCTCTTGCAGCCGTTCCAGGACGATGATGGGGGTGCGCCCCAGCCGCTGGGCCAAGAGGGCCGTTTCCATAAAGTCGCGGTCTTTGTAGCCGTTGCAGATCAACAAAGCCCCAGGTGTATCCAGCAGAGCCAGGGCGATCAACAGCTCCGGCTTGGATCCCGCCTCCAGGCCAAAGTGGTAGGCACGGCCGTGCTTGACCACCTCTTCCACCAGGTGGCGCTGCTGGTTCACCTTGACCGGGTAAACCCCTCGGTAGACGTTGGGGTAGCCAAAGCGCTCGATGGCCTGCTGAAAGCTCTCACAAATCCGCCGCATGCGGTCGGCCACGATCTCGGGAAAGCGAATCAACAAAGGCAACTGCAAACCCCGCGCCACCAGATCCGTTACCAGGTGGTACAGGTCGATGCCCCCTTCCTGCTGCTGTGAGCCCTGTGGGGTTACCTCCACATGACCGGCGGCGTTGATACGGAAGTAGGGATCCCCCCAACCAGAAATGCGATAGAGCTTTTCGCTGTCTCGCAGTGTCCAGGGAGAACGAGTCAAAGTCGGCATAGTAGTCCCCCAGATACCGAGATGTGAACAGCGCAGGATTTCTGCACAGAACCCACAATATATTGCCCTATTCCAAGATATGTCAAGATTTTTCCAAGGCAGGGGGGATCCGGCCCCAAACCGGCTAAGCCTTGCCAGATAAGGCTTTGGCCTGAGGATCCCTCTGCAGTTGCTGCAGAACTCAACTCTCTCGTTCTCTTTTTTTCGCTGTTTTCCTTTGTTTTTCTCGCTCAAGCTTCGTTTTTTACTCTGGATCCAGAAGCGGGGTTGGGATCCCAACTGTTGCCCAAGAGCGCAGCGAATCCTGCAAGGATCGGCGACAAGTTGGTGGAGGGAAGAAGCTGCCTTTTGCGGAAGGTTGTCCCCTCTGGTGCTTCCCAGAGCTCAGGATGGCCACCCTTGACAGGGCTCCGTAGGCAAGACAAGGATCGGGGCGGAGAGCTTGGAGCGCCTCAGCTATGGTGCAACTGCCCCGCCTTCGCCGCCGAGAAATGCTGCTGTCGTTGCTGGCTGCTGCTGGCCTGAGCGCCTGCCAAAGGGGATCCCGTTCTGGGCAGGCTGGCCCTGTTGCCGACAGCCAGCTTGCCGCTGAGACCTTGTTGATCAACGGGGCCGGGGCCACCTTCCCGGCTCCCCTGTATTTGCGCTGGTTTTCCGACTACCGCCAGGTGGATCCCAAAGTCGAAATCAACTTCCAGCCGGTGGGCAGCGCCGCCGGCATCCGCCAATTTATCGACCAGACGGTGGACTTTGCCGCCAGCGACGTGGCCATGACCGATGCCGAAATTGCCGAAGTCAAGCGGGGCGTGGTCATGATCCCGATGACGGCAGGCAGCATTGCCGTCGGCTACAACCTGCCCGGGATCCGCTCCGGCCTCAAACTGTCCCGCTCGGTGTTGGTGCAGATCTTCCGCGGCCAAATTACCCAGTGGCGGGATCTGCAGATTTTGGCCCTCAACCCCGACCTGGAGATCCCCGACCTGCCCATCGCCGTCTGCTACCGCTCCGACGGCAGCGGCACCACCGACACCTTTACCCGCCACCTGGCCGCCATCGACCCCACCTGGGCCTCCGAGATCGGCGTCGGCATGTCCCTGGAGTGGCCGGTGGGCATTGGGGTGAAAGGCAACGAAGGCATGAGCGCCCAGATGCTCCTCAGCGAAGGGGTGATCGGCTATGTGGAATCGGTCTATGCCCGCGACCTGGATCTGTCGGTGGCGGCCCTGGAAAACCGCCGCGGCGAGTTCGTCCTCCCCACCCCGGAAGCCTCGGCCCTGGCCCTGAGCGAAATCGAGCTGCCCGACAACCTGCGGGCTTTTGTGCCCGATCCCGCCGGCGCGGGGGCCTACCCCATCGTCACCTACACCTGGATCCTGGCCTACCGCCAGTATCGGGATCCCGCCATGGCCAACGCCCTGCGGGCAGTGCTGCGCTGGGCCCTCAGCGAGGGACAAGCTCTGGCCGCAGAGATGGGCTACCTGCCCTTGGCCGAAACCGTTGTAGCCCGCAGCCTGGAAGCCCTGCAGCTTATCCAGAGCTAGCCGCCCTTGCCCCAACCGGTCCTGGAAGCAAGGCCGCGGCAGGTACGGAGATCCGTAACTGTTCTGCCTTCCAGTCGCCAGAAATGGGCGGCATTCTCGCCCTGACCCAGATGCCCTGCTGGTTAGGATCGACCTAGGAAACGGCTAAATACCTGCTGAATTTTCACGGATTGGCTGCCCAAGCTACTTCATACAGCCTGGCGGCGGTAGCCGAGGTCACGTCTTGAACAAAAGGAGAACAAGGAGCCGATGGGAAAAGTTGTAGGAATTGACTTGGGCACAACCAACTCGGTTGTCGCCGTAATGGAAGGGGGCGTCCCCACTGTCATTCCCAATGCCGAGGGGAGCCGCACTACACCCTCAGTGGTCGCTTTCACCAAAGATGGGGAGCGCCTGGTGGGCCAGATGGCCCGTCGCCAAGCGGTGCTCAACCCCGAGAACACTTTTTACTCGGTCAAGCGGTTCATCGGGCGCAAGTACGATGAGCTGAACGTCGATGCCAAGCGGGTCTCCTACCAGGTGCGGCGGGATGAGCGGGGCAATGTCAAGTTGTACTCACCCCGCATGAACAAGGAATTTGCCCCCGAAGAGATCTCGGCCATGGTGCTGCGCAAGCTGGTAGAAGACGCCAGCCGCTACCTAGGCCAACCGGTCACCCAAGCCGTCATTACTGTCCCGGCCTACTTTAACGACTCGCAGCGGCAGGCCACCAAAGATGCCGGGAGGATCGCCGGCTTGGAAGTGCTGCGCATCATCAACGAGCCGACGGCGGCTTCCTTGGCCTATGGCTTGGACAAGCGCAACAACGAGACCATCCTCGTCTTCGACTTGGGCGGTGGCACCTTCGACGTCTCCATTCTGGAGGTGGGGGATGGCGTCTTCGAGGTGAAGGCCACCAGCGGCGATACCCAGTTGGGTGGCGACGACTTCGACAAGAAGATCGTCGACTGGATGGCCGAAGAGTTCAAGCGAATGGAAGGGATCGACCTGCGGCAAGACCGGCAGGCCCTGCAGCGGCTGACGGAAGCCGCCGAGAAGGCCAAGATCGAGCTGTCCAGCGTCTCCGAGACTACCATCAACCTGCCCTTCATCACCGCCACGGCCGATGGTCCGAAGCACCTGGAGTTGAAGCTCTCCCGCGCCCAGTTTGAACACCTCTGCGCCGACTTGCTGGAGCGCTGCAAAGGGCCGGTGGAGCAGGCCCTGCGGGATGCCAAGCTCACCAAGGCCGACATCAACGAAGTGGTGCTGGTGGGCGGCTCCACCCGCATCCCGGCGGTGCAGCGGCTGGTGAAGGAGCTGCTGGGCAAAGAGCCCAACCAAACTGTCAACCCCGACGAGGTGGTGGCCGTGGGTGCTGCCATCCAAGCTGGCGTGCTGGCGGGCGAGGTCAAAGACGTGCTGTTGCTGGATGTCACCCCCTTGTCTTTGGGGGTGGAAACCCTGGGCGGTATCGCCACCAAGCTGATCCCGCGCAACACCACCATCCCCACCCGCAAGTCGGAGATTTTCTCCACCGCCGAAGATGGGCAGACCTCGGTGGAAATCCACGTGGTGCAAGGGGAGCGGGAGTTGGCTCGCGACAACAAGTCCCTGGGCCGCTTCAAGCTGGACGGGATCCCGCCGGCTCCCCGCGGTGTGCCGCAGATCGAGGTGACCTTCGACATCGACGCCAACGGCATCCTCAAAGTGACGGCCAGAGACAAGGGCAGCGGCAAGGAGCAGAGCATTTCCATTACCGGCGCCTCCACGCTGGATAGCAAAGAGGTGGAGCGGATGATCGCCGAGGCGGAAAAATACGCTGCCGAAGACCGCGCCCGCCGCGAGAAAATCGAGCGCCGCAACAAGGCCGACTCGCTGGCCTACCAGGCTGAGCGGCAGTTGAAGGAGCTGGGAGACAAGGTCTCCGCCAGCAAGCGCAGCCAAATCGAGACCCTGGTGCGAGAGCTGCGGGAGGCCATCCAGCGGGACGACGACAGCGCCATCCAGAGCAAAGAGCGGGAGCTGCAAGAGGCCCTCTACGCCATGAGCAGCGAGCTCTATCAGCAGCCCGGCGCCGCTTCCAGCTCCACCTCTGGGACAACCTCCGGCGGCAGCGACGACGTCATCGACGCCGACTTCACCGAGAGCAAGTAACGACAATGGGATCCCCCTGGGGCCCGCAGGGCGGATCCCGCCTTTGTCTGGAGCATCGATAATGGGGAGGGACGGGATGGGCGATAGCGTCTAGCCCGCCTCTTTCTCTTTTCGTCAACAGGTCAGAGGGAGGGATCCCTTGATGCCTGGCCTCTTGGTTTTCTGACCCTTCTCAGTGACTTGCCTGCGGACGCCTCCATGCAAAATTTCAAGGACTACTACAAGATTTTGGGGGTCAGCCAGACGGCCACCGCCGACGAGATCAAGCAGGCCTATCGGCGCCTGGCCCGAAAATATCACCCGGATGTTAACCCGAACAACAAAGCTGCCGAAGAGAAGTTTAAGGAGATCAACGAAGCCTACGAAGTTCTCTCGGATCCCGGCAAACGCAGGCAATACGACCAATTTGGCCAGTACCACCAGCAGGGCGGGTTCCGCTACCGGCGGGATACCTACAGCCAGCCTTACAGCAGCAGCCCTTTTGGCGACAGCTCCTTCAGCGAAGACTTTGGGGGAAGCGGTTTTGGCAGTGGCGTCGATTTCAGCCAATTTGAGGATTTTCAAGACTTCATCGATCAACTGCTGGGCCGGGTGCGCAACTCAGGTGCGGATCGCAGCAGTAGCTCCGCTGGCAACGCCAACTACGATGCGGAGGCCACCATCCAGCTCACCATTCCCGAAGCTTTTGAAGGGGGCAGACGCCGCCTACGGGTGGGCGGGGATCGCGTGCTCGAGGTCAACATCCCAGCAGGGATGACGCCAGGGAAGCGGATTCGCCTGCGCGGCCAAGGCCACCCCAAACCCAACGGCGGCGCCGGCGACCTGTACCTCAAGATCGAGCTGAAGGAGCACCCCTTCTACCGCCTTGAGGGGTTTGACGTCTACTGCGATTTGCCCATCAGCCCCAGCGAGGCCGTCTTGGGCGCCCAGGTGGAGGTGCCCACCTTGGATGGAGTGGTGAAGCTGCGGATCCCACCCGGCATGCAGCCGGGGCGAAAGTTGCGCTTGGCAGAGAGGGGTTTTCCCAAGGGCAATGGAGAGCGGGGCGATTTCTACGCGGTAGTTCAGATCTATTTGCCCACCCGTGTTTCGGAGGAGGAGCGGGAGCTCTACGAAAAGCTGCAGCGGGTTCAGTCCTATGATCCCCGTGCCGCCCTCAAGCTCTAGCTAGAAGGAGGAGTGGGCGGTCGGAGAGCGCGATCCAGGAGTTCCATCGGGTGATAAATGGGGATCCCGGCCTTGCCTTGCAGACGCAGGTGCTTCTGGAGCTGCAGGCGGCAGCCGGTATTGGCGGAGACGATCCCCTGGGCGCCGGTGTTGAGCAGGTTGGCCACCTTCTGGGATCCCAGCTCGTCGGCCACCTCGGGCTGCAGCAGGTTGTAGACGCCGGAGCTGCCGCAGCAGAGGGCGGCATCGACAGGATCCCGCAGCTCCAGCCCGGGAATTTGCTGCAGCAGTTGTCGCGGCTCCTGGCTGAGGCGCTGCCCGTGCAGCATGTGGCAGGCATCCTGATAGGCCAGCACCAAGGGATCCGGCTGCAGGGGGTACAGGGGAGCGGTCAGCCCTACCTGCGCCAGAAACTCCTGGATATCCTTGACTTTGGCCGCAAACTGAGCCCCTTTCTCTTGGTAGTCGGGATCCCTGGCCAAAAGGTGGCCGTACTCCTTGAGGGTGTGGCCGCAGCCGGAGGCAGTCACCAAAATGGCATCCAACTCGTAGCCGGCAAAAGCATCCACCATCTGGCGGGCCAGGGCTTCTGCCTGCTGCAGTTGCCCTTGGTGGTGGGGCAAGGCCGCACAACAGCCCTGGGCGGGCGGGATCACCACCTCACAGCCGTTGTGGGTCAAGACGCGAATGCTGGCCTCATTCACCTGCGGGGCAAACAGGCGCTGCACGCAGCCGAGGAGCAGCCCCACGCGAAAGCGGCGTTCGCCCACCGCCGGGATCCGCTCCGGGTAGCGCTTGGGCAGCAGTTGCCCCACCTCAAGAGGGGGCAAGAGGGATTCCATGGCCGCCAGGCGCGGGGAGACCTTCGCCAGCCCTTGGCGGATCCAGGCGCCGACCCCCATTTTTTGGTAGAGCCAAAGGGGCCAGAGCAGAGGCCGCAGCCGCGCCGGGTAGGGGAAGAGCCAGAAGATGAACTGGCGGTACAGCCAATCCCAAAGGTTGCGGCGGTGGTTGCGCTCGATCTGCGGGCGGGTGGCGGCGATCAGCCGGTCGTAGCGCACCCCCGAAGGACAGGCGGTAACGCAGGCCAGACAGCCCAGGCAGGTATCGAAATGGGAAACCACTGCTGCCGAGAGAGAGATTTGGCCTTGATTGAGGGCGTCCATCTGGTAGATGCGCCCCCGCGGCGAGTCTGTCTCCTTGCCGAGGACGCGGTAGCTGGGGCAGGTGGTCAGACAAAACCCACAGTGCACACAGGCATCGATTAGCTTTGGATCCGGCGGATCCAGGCTGTCAAAACTCGGCCTTTTGGATGAGCTCATCGGCCTCGACCTATCGCGCTTTCAACACTTCATCACCCCCGTAAAGAGAGAATTGGCCGTTCGGGGATCCTGTCCCCTCCTTTTGCTTCCGGGGTTTTTTGCATCTTAATCTGGGAACAGAGCGTCTGAGACTTCTATCCAGATCCAAACGCTCTTTTCGTCCGTACTACCCTAGAGAAGGGACATACCCGGCCGATTTCTCCTCGTCGTTCATTTCCCAATGAAAGTGCAACACCTCTTCACCCCAGCTCTTGTGGGGGCAGCTCTCTCCAGTTTGAGCCTATCTGGAGCGGCTTTTGCCCAGGCCAACCTGCGGGAGCTGCCCCCCGATCTGGCCGAACAGCTCACTACAGAGCAGATCTTGCAAGCCTGCGCCGCCAACCAGGCAGACACCTTGCCCAGCCCCTTCCCAGACGTGGTGCCGACCGATTGGGCCTACAAGGCGGTGCTCACCCTCTACTACTGCGGCGCCTACCGGGGGGCCATTCCCCCGGAGACCTTCCGGCGCTACCTGGAGCAACAGCGGGGATCCCAAACTTAGCTCCCTGTCGGATACATCTCCTGGATGAGGTGGGCGTAGCGCTCGGCCACCGGGTTACGCTTAATTTTCAGCGTCTGGGTCATGAGGCCGTTTTCCACGCTCAGGGGCTCTGGCAAAAAGCGGAAGTCGGCAATTTGCTCGTGGGGCCGGTAGCCAGGACGCTCTTGGATGCGGGCCCGCACCTCCTGCAAAATCAACGTGCGCACCTGCGGGTGGCCCAAGAGCTCGGCCTCCGCAGCCGGGATCCCTTGCTCAGCGGCCCAAGCCTTAAGGGCATCGAGGTTGGGGTAGATGAGGGCGGCCAGTTTCTTTTGGTCTTGCCCGACGATCACGATCTGGCTGATGTAGGGGGATTGCAGGCAGGCATCTTCCAGCGGCTGCGGCTCGACATTTTCGCCGTTAAGCAGCACGATCACGTCCTTGGCCCTGCCGGTGATCACCAGTTGTCCGTCGGGGGTGAGCCAGCCCAGATCCCCTGTTTCAAACCAGCCGTCGGGGCTGAGCACCTTGGCAGTCGCTTCCGGATTGTTGTAGTAGCCCATCATCACCTGCGGCCCCCGCGCCAGGATCAGCCCTTTTTCGCCAGGGGGCAACGGCTGCCGCGTCTCCGGATCCACGATGCGAAACTCCGTCCCTGGCAAGGGGGGGCCCGCCGTGCCGCGCACGTTGTTGTCAGGACGCCGCGCGCACAGCACCGGCGAGGTTTCCGTGAGGCCGTAGCCATTGAGGATGGAAATGCCCACCACCTCGTAAAACAGATCCAGGTAGGCGGGCAGGGATCCGCCGCCGCTGATGGCCTGTTGAAAATTGGGGCCCAAAGCCTGCCGCACCTTGCGGTAGATCAGCGCATCGGCCAGGCGGTGGACAGGCCAGAGCAGCCCCTGTTGCAGGCGGGCCCCCAGGCGCACCCACGGGCTGACGCCGTAGTGTAAAATCGACCGGTTGCCGGCAATCCGCCCGGCGAGCACGTAGCCTTCGCTGGCCGCCATCAAGGTGCGGATCAGCCGCTGCATCAGGGGGCTTTTTTCCTTAAATTGCCGCTGGATCCCTTCGTAAACGGTCTCCCAGATGCGGGGCACCGCCACCAGATAGTGGGGCTGCTCCTGTTGAAAATCTTGCTTGATAAAGCGAGGGTTGGTGTAAACCAACGTGCAGGCCTGGCTGAGGAGAAAATACTCACAGGCCCGCTCGTAGGAGTGCCAGGTGGGCAGAATTGTCAGCACCTTATCCCCAGGCCGGGGCTGCACCACCACATGCAAGTTTTCCACCTGGTGCATCAGGTTGCCGTGGCTGAGCATCACCCCCTTGGGCCGACCGGAAGTGCCAGAAGTGTAGATGATGGTGGCCAACTGGGATCGCTCCAGCCGCGGCGGCTCGTAGCGGCGCTCCCGGCCTTTTTGCAGCCACTGAGAAAAATTCAATACCCCCGGCTCTTCTTCATCGGAAAGCAACAGCAGCCGCTCCAGGCCCAGCTCCTGCACAACCGGCCGCACCCGGCTTAGGGTCTTCGCATCCTGGGCAATCAAAGCGGTGCTGCCGGAATGGCGCAAAATGTAGCCCAGCTCCGCCGGATCCGCCACGGCGCTGCGCGGCACATTGACCGCTCCCGTAAACAGCGTGGCCAGATCTGCCATCAGCCAGCGGGGGGAATTGTCGGCAAAAATGGCCACCCGATCCCCAGGCCGAATGCCCAAAGCCTGCAAACCGGCAGCCAAGATCTGAATGCGGCGAAAGAGCTGCCCGTAAGAAATCTCAAAGACCGGCTGGGCATGGGGATCCCTGAGGGCAGTGTAATCGGCAAACTTTTCGGCCAGGACTTGCCAGATGTCGAGCAGCGTCGTCCCAGCGGGGGTAGCAGCAGCGGAGACAGTAGTCATAAATCTGTACCCTAAATCACATTTACAGTCTAGTAAACTTGGGCTTTTTCCCAAGACACCCCCAGGACAGTTCTCAATCTGTCACCAAATCCAACCCCTTCCCCTTGCGGGGAAAAGGTAGGGATCAACCCTACTCCCGGAAAAGCCTGAACTCATGAGGTTTTCAAGGTGCGCTCGCGAGGAAGTACCGAGACTTCCCGCCACAGATGTTAACCTCGCTTCCCCGAATAAGCGCAACTCAGAAAATTCGCTCTTTTGGGGACGTCATGCTGCATTTTCCCGCCAATCCCGGCAAAAGCTACTAGATCTTATGGCACCCGCAAAAGAAGCTAGCAATGGCTCCCCCCGATGGATCGGCCCCAAAACTTTACAATCTCGGCTAAGCTGAGAATCTCACAAAATAAGGTAGTCCGGCGGCTCGTAGGGGAGAGGCCCGCCGAAGACCTTGGTACGTCGTTTGGCGGTGGCATCCAGAGGGTAGGCCTGCAGGCTATCTTCCTCGAGGTTGAGCAGAGGCAGCCACGACTTTTCCAGCTCGGCAGTGTCCAGGGGGCATTCAACAACGGAGTATTGCGCTCGCTGGCAGCACTGTTCCAGGCGCTTGGCCAACTGTTGTCGGCGCTTATCGTCCACCACGTCGTAGCAAACCAACCATAGCCTCAGCGCAGCTCCATTGCTTCGTACTCTAGGTTGCCGCTCACCAGGCAACGGCCCAGCCAGCGGGCTTGCTCCAGCACGATTTGGCTCAGGGCTAGGCGACGCGATTGCGGAGGGTAAAGCAAAGGCTCGCAGAAGCGGCGCTCCAGCTCACCCAAAAACAGCTTTTTGGCCAGGGATCCCATGCTCCATCCGGCGACGGCTCGCAGTCTTCCGGGGTGAGCAAGCCGGCCTTGATGAGTTGGCTTACCCAGCATTTCGCTCATCCCTCTCACAAAGGCCTCGGCCTAGATGCCCTTAGATTCGTCGTCAAAGTACCAGTATGCTTTCCTAGAGATCCAACCGAATAACCTTGCTGCCCAAAATTTGCCTAATGCTCTCCAGACTGTCTTTTCTTGCGTTGAACCCAAAGGTATCTCGCTGTGGCTGCTAGCGCAAGCGGGAGTAGGGACGGGGATAGGGTTGGCGCATCTGCCGAGCCAGGTACACCTGAAAGGTTTGCGCCACCGCGCCCGCCCGCCGCAGGGGAACCTCTGCCACTGGCTCAATTTGTTCAAAGTAGGTGCCGTAGACAGCCTGGATCCCTGCTCTTGGCCAAAACAGCTGGGAGGTGACCAGCAGCCCATCTTTGCCCAGCCAGTCTTCAGGTTGGGACCAAAAGGCAAAGCCGCGCAGATCTTCATCCAGGCAGGTGAGGGGCTTCTCCGTCAGCGGCGCCAAGGCCATGCCGATCTGCCCGCCCAAAAAGTAAACGTTGGTGAAGATAAAATCCGCCTCTGCAAGAGCCTGGGCCAAGCGGGGATCCGTCTGAAACTGCCGCCGCAACTGTTCGATGTCAATCAGCTGAGTCGAGGGATCCCGTTCCACCGGCCACAGGCCCAGCCCGCCGGGATCCTGGAGGAGGCCGTAGCGCACATGGGCCAGCCCCACTGCCACCAACAGGCCCACTGCCACCGCCGTCCCCGCCAAGAGTTGCCTTGCTCCTGGCCACCGTTCCCAGCGGGATCCCAACAGCAAGCTCAGCACCCAAAACCCCGGCATGGGCCAGGTGGGGAGGATGGGCCGGTAGCCTCCCATGAAGGTAAAAGCCAACACCAGCGGCAGCCCACAGGCCAAGATTAAAAGCTGTTTCAGCTCCTGATCCGTGAGGCGTCTTCCCTGAACCAGCGCCAGCCCCACCCGCCCACCCTCGGCCAAGCTCAGCCCCAGCAGAGGGATCCCCAAGGTCGGGAAAAGGTACCCCATCTCCTGCAGCACCGTCAGCCCCAGCTCCTGCAGTTGATACCCTGCCTCCGGCACTGCTCGCCCCCCCTGGAAGCGGAAGGAGACCCAATCCTGTTGGGTGTTCCAGATTAAAACGGGGCTGAAGGCCGCCAAAAACCCCACCACCGCCAAGAGCGCCCATCCCGACCGAAGAGCGCAGCGGTGGGCCGGGCTGAGCAGACAAAAGAGCACCAGGCCAAACCCCAGCGCCAGGCCGTGGTATTTGCCCAGGCAGGCCAGCCCCACCAAGAGCCCAATCAGCGCCAGCCGCGGCCCCGGTCGGTAGCGCGCTGCCCCATAGACCCCCAATTTCCCCTCCGCCAAGGGAGCCGGAAAAAACTCCTGGGCAGCCACCCACAGGGTTGCCGCCGTAAACACCATCAGCGGGCTATCCGGCAGGGTCAGCACCCCAAACCCAATCCAGAAAATGGGGGCGATGCTGATGGTTGCCAGGGTGATCAGCCCCGCCTGTGGCGAAAAAAGCCGCGTCGCCGTCAGGTAAAGCAACAGGGAAGAGCCGGTGTAGGCCAGCAGGGATCCCAGTCGAATCGAAAAAGCCGACACCTGCCCCGTCAAAACAGGCCCCAAGCCCGTTGTCCAGGCCACCAGCGGCGGATGGTCAAAATAGCTCCAGTCCAGATGGCGGGTGTAGAGGTAGTAGTAGGCTTCGTCAAAGCCCGGTGGCAACAGAGCAGCCACCAAGCAGCGCAGAAGCAGGCCCAGGCCCAAAATCCACAGAGCAGCTTTCGGCAGCACAGGGGATCCCCTTGAGCGTGTGGACAGGTGTTATTGTCTCAGCTTTGGCCAGACTTGTCCCCAAAAAACCAAGTGGGGGCTCAGAATAAACTGAGCCTAAGACGTTGCCTCCGGCAGCTTTACCGGACACCCCAAAAGCTGGCCCAATTGCTCTGCTTCCGCCCTTGCCTTGCTACAGCCTTTTAATTTAAAATAGGGTACAGGTATTCAAGAGGAAGGAGAGAAAGGAATGCCGACTCATTCTTTGGATTTGCGGCAAAGAGTTGTAGCAGCCTATCAGGCAGGTAACACCTCCATCCGCCAGGTAGCTAAACGCTTCATGGT